>JAQIBY010000110.1 GCA_027858835.1 Bacteroidales bacterium
GTACCGTCAATAGTTTTGTCACAATCTTTGAATGCTTCGCCTCAAAGATATGCGCCAAAACAATATTACATAAACTTTAATCACCATGGGTTATCACCCATGGCTATTAATAGTTTGACCCACTTTGGGGTCAGAACTCGCCTGTTGAGTTAGTCAGTAATAATACCGATTAAACATCATTCCGAAAGCTTTCGGAAGGCGCATACTTTCACTTGCTTCTCCGTCGGCTGACGGATCAGCACAAGTCGTTCTGTATGCCTGCCTGCCATCCTCAGCTGGTAAATAGGCAGACAGGCTTGTTTTGCTGTAACACCGATTATGAATCAAAATTGCCGATACAATTCATTTTATTTCTTGTATCAGCTTTGATTCTACATCGGCATTATACCGAAATTTTTGATTTTAAAGTGGTATAATATCGGCATTAACCTTCCGAAATGAATTCGGAATAAGAATTGGTAGTTTCAAAATTTCTTTGTCAATCAGTTGGAAACACAATTGGTGTTATACAATTCAATGTTTGATTCTTATCAGCTTTATATTTACCGATTATGCTTCCTTCCTTTTGGACTGAACATAAACCCATCTCGGGTTTCCTTATTTGCTTTGTCTTTTGTTTGTTTTTTGTCTTTCGCTTTTACCCCGGAACTTGATTCCTGTTTATAATGAATTTCTACATCCTGATAAAGGCTGTGATTTGTGTGGAAACTACTGTTTACTTGTAAAAAGGGGTCCTCCTCTTCGTCTTCGTCTTCAGTTTCCCATGATGGTATTGGTTTTTGAGGGCCTTGTTTGCGATAATAAACAGCTAAACCTAATCCAACAAGCATCCCTGAGAGATGTGATTCCCACGAAATTCCGGGTTGTCCGGGAAGTATGCCCCAAACCATGCTTCCGTAAAGGAATACAACAATCAGTGAAACTGCCATGAGTTGATAATGACGTCTGATAATTCCGGAGAGGAATAAAAATGCCGCAAACGCATAAATCACACCACTGGCACCTACATGAATTGATGGACGTCCGGTTAACCATACTAAAATTCCAATGCTAATCCAACTGATTCCCATGATGCGGAATGACAGTTTGGGATAAAAATAAAATAGCATTCCTGCCAATGCGGCAAAACTCATGCTGTTCCCGATTAAATGTGCCCAATCACCGTGCAATAAGGGCGCCGTGAAAATTCCAATGAGACCTCTTAGCGTGCGGGGTTCGAGTCCAAAATCATTGAGACTCATATTTAGGCTGACATTCAGGATGTGAATGAGTAAAAATACAAGCAGAAAGCTGACTGTTATTGTAGCTACGGATTTAAAGCGTGTCTTTTGGATGTCCTGAGATGCACTCATTTTACACAGTTTAACTGTTTTAAGCGAAAGTAGGGAAATTTATTGAAATTCCATTGAAATTCTAATAATTCAGGATTTATTAAATAATCTGTTAAGATTTTAATGCGTGGTTTGGTACGGATAACTTTTATGATTTTTAATGAAATACAAGTTGAAAAAAATACACCTTCCCTAAAGTTGGAGCTTTAGAAAAGGTGTAATAAGTGTAATAAGTGCTTATTGTCTATGCAAAAATAATTTGGGAGTTTTCACCTCCGCTCATTTCATAAAATTCTCCGACTGTAAGTACGGCACTGACATCGTCCCATAAGTCTTCTTTTTTAAGTTTGAACATGTCCATTGCTAATTTACAGGCAAAGATTTCTCCACCGCCGGCAGTTATCATTTCAAGAAATTCAACAACCGGAGGGATGTCTAAATCATCCATTTGCTTACGCATCATTGCAGATACGCCTGCTTCAACACCCGGGATTGTCCCCAGTAGGGTAGGGAAAGGCAAGCCACCTGGCATGCGCATTGCCGGATTTCCGACGGTTGCTGTATGCAGTTTTTTCATTCGTTTTTTTGTAATTGCATCCAATCCAAAAAATGTAAAAAACAGTTTAGCTTCCATGCCTTCCATTACGGCTCCGTTCGCCATTACAAGTGCTGCATAAACATCTTCAAGATTGCCTTTTGAGCAAATGATACTGACTTTTTTTAATTTATTATTATCTGACATAAGTTTCAGTTTTAAAGTGTGAAAATATTAAACACAAGATGTTGGTTTGGGAATTCCCGCCAATTTCGATGAAATTTTAAGCGGTCCTCCTGGAAATAGCTGATATAATCCTTTAATATCAACAATTCCTGATTTTCCAACGGAACGAATGCTTAGGCTGTCTCCTGCCTCATGTTTCTTACGCAGAAATTTTAATACTTCCATGTGTTTGTCCGTTAATTCGATGTTTTCTTCTTTTGCAAGTTCTTTTGCAATATCCTCTGTCCATGCTGAAAAATCAGTCATGTAACCATCTTCTGAAAATGATAAATTTTGTCCTGAGATTGTCTTTTCCATAATGTTTATTTTTTTAGTGATTACTTTTATTCATTGTTTTCATAAAGTGGATTAAAAATCCGGATGTTTGTTTCATGTCTTTACTGAAAACCAGTTTTAGCGGTGATTTTGGTTGAATATCCGCTTTGCTGCTTTCTGAAAGTGCTGATAATAACTTGTCTAATTGTTTTAATACATCGGGGTCACTTATTTTTCCGAGCACAGAAGCTAAAAGTTCAGCATTTTCACTGATGGAGTTGATTTTATTTGCATCACCGGCACTGAGCATTTTTGTAATGCTGTTTAGCAAGGCTCTGCTATTATCAAATACTCCTTTTTCATTCAGTTTGTTAAGTTCTTTTGAAAAATCGATAATGGCTTCAGTCACTAAAGGTGATGCGTCTTTTATTAAATCAGTAATGCTTTCCAGCGTATCCATCAGTGCGTTAAACGTGTCAATGTTGCGAATGAATTTCAATGCCAAATCGCGTAATTGATCCGGGCTGATTTCAATTTGCTGCTGATCCAGTGCGTGTACCGAGCTGTCATATACATCTTTCCCGACAATTGAAAGGTCGCTGACCAAGTCATCCATTGTCATAGAACGCATTTTTTGATCTTGTATATGTTCGAGCACTAGATCCATTTTTTGATTCAGCGCATCGATTTGTGTTTGCATATTATCGTTCATTATTTAGCTCCTTTCTTATTTATTCAAATCAATCGGATTGCGCTTCTTTCCTGCCATTGTCATCAATGGCTCAACAGGCAGTTCTTTCCCTTTCAGCAGAATGTGCCAATACATCCATCGAAACATGATTTTTCCGTAATGATTGATTTTCGTATTTTTCAATAAACCGAATGGGCCGATTCCAGGAAGGGGGAAAGTGCCCGGCAGCGGTTCAGTGTCATAATTAAAGTCAATTAATGCGCCTTTTCCATAACCGGTTTCAATGTAGCAGTTTGCATGTCCGTCAAAACTGGCAGTTAATGGTCTGCCTTCAATGGAGTGCATTAAATTGTCAAACAATATTTCTGCTGCAAAGTGAGCAACGGATCCGGCTTTTGATGTCGGTAAGTTTGCCGCATCACCTAGCACAAATACATTTTCATATTTTTCTGATTGCAGTGTATGTTTATTTGTCGGGACAAATCCCATGTCATCACCCATGCCACTGTTTTCAATAATTTTACTTCCCATATTTACGGGTACAATGGTCAGAATATCAAAATCAACGGTTCTTTCATCAAAGGAAACGAGTTGTTTTTTCTCATTATCGACTTTCTCTGTATAAAAATCGGTCACAACATTAATGTTTTTTTCCTCTAGCAATTCACCGAGCATTTTTGATGCAATGGGCTTGGTGAAAGCTCCTGACATCAATGTCACATAAGTCAAATCTACTTTGTCGCGTATGCCTTGTTCCGTGAAATAGGCTTCAGCTAGGAAAATAAATTCAAGCGGAGCCACTGGGCATTTGTATGGCAATTCTGGAATGACAACAACTAATTTTCCGCCTTCCCAAGAGCGCAATTTTTTTCCAAGTGCAGTTGCACCTTCAATGCTGTAAAAATCAAAAATATCTTTGTAGTAAAGATTTCCTTTTACTCCGGGGGTTTCTTCCGGTCTCAATGATGTTCCGGTAGCAACAATTAGGTAATCATAATTTAATTGCTGTCCGTTTTTGAGCTGCACTGCATTGTCTTCGGGAAGAATTTTTTCGGCTTCTTCGTAAAGCATTTCAACACCAGCTGGAATAAATGTGGATTTTGGTTTAATGACATCTGCCGGTTTGTATATCCCAAAAGGAATAAATAAAAACCCGGGTTGATAATAATGTGTCTTTTCTTTATCCAAGACTGTAATTTTCCATTCTCCAGCATCTAAGGCTTTTCTAAGCTTATTTGCCATCATGGTTCCGGCTGTTCCGCCACCAACTATAAGGATTCTTTTCATAATTTTACTGTTTTTGTGTTAACGATTTAACAAATAAACGCTAAACAGTGTGAATTGTTCAAGATAATTAAATGACAGATGTCATAAGTTGATATATATCATATGGAAAAAGAAGTGCTTACATTAAATTGTCAATGCGAAAACTGCCAGTTACGGGCTTTGTTTTTTGCCCATCTTCAACAGGATGAGATGTTGGATATTTGTAATATCCGTAAGGAAAAATCTTTTGAAAGTAATGAGGATATTGTGCGCCGAGGAGATAAGTTTCGGGAATTCTTTTATTTGAAAGAAGGCCTGGTGAAGCTTCATATTGTGAAATCGGGCAGTGAGGATCAGATTATTACCATTGCAAAGCCGCTTGATTTCATTTCAATTTTGAGCATTTTCTCATCAGATCATTATCAATATACAGTGACGGCTTTATTGCCTTCAGTGGTATGTAATGTCGATATGAGTTTGATTAAATCATTTGCAACAAAAAATGCTGCCTTTGGTTTTGATTTGATGACACGATTAAGTAAATCCACGGATATTGTGCTTCTGGAAACCATGGATTTGAAGCGTTTGCAATTAAAAGGAAAGCTAGCTTATATTCTCTTAAAATTTGCGAATCATATTTTTAAATCTGAACGTTTTGATCTGCCGGTTACCCGGAAAGAGATTGCAGAATATGCGGGTGTGAGTACTGAAAATATTATCCGGGCACTCGCTGAGTTTCGTAAGGATCAATTGATTCGGATATCAGGAAAGGAAATTGAGATTTTGAACAAGAATCGACTGACCCAGATTTCGAAATTTGGTTAATTAGTGCTTGCAAGAAAACTACTGTTTTTCAGTCTCTGTTAATAAACTTGCAGTATCCGCCATTCGACGGATTCGAGGATTTAAAATTTGAGTAATCTCGATTTTGAATCAATCCGAAAGCTTTTGGATTGCCAATACAATTAGTATATCAACGCAGATATCGGACATTGTTGACAAACACTATTTAATTTGTAGGCTAAAGGGAACTCAGAACGTTTTCCGTGCAGCGCAACAAAACGAAGTGTATGAGGCATCTGTAGAAAAATGTTTTGTGATTTTTATGGAATATCAAAAACTAAGCATCTAATGCCTGTGTGACGAAACATACGGAATCTGATTTTTTTGCGTTATACAATTATCAAAGATTCTTAACATAAAGTTGTTGAAAAAAAAGGCACCGAAACCATGTTGTTCCGGTTTAATGTACTAAATTCGAAACAAAAATTTTACTGAATTATGATTCTATTACAGAATGTTACACAAGTTGCAGATAGCCTTACAAATGCAGCAGATGCAGCCGGCTCAGAGAAGATTTCGTTCCTCGAAATGGCGCAAAATGGTGGTTGGATAATGATTGTTCTGGCGGTTCTTTCCGTGATTGCAGTGTATATTTTTGTTGACCGCTTTATGGCAATTAAAAAAGCCTCAAAGAATGATCAGGGGTTTATGGCAAACATTAAAGCCAGTATCCAACAAGGAAATGTTGATTCTGCATTAACAACTTGTCGCGCAACTCCCGGTCCTTTAGCTCGTATGATTGAAAAAGGAATTATGCGTATTGGTCGTCCGCTAAATGATATTAATGCGGCGGTTGAAAATGTAGG
>JAQIBY010000131.1 GCA_027858835.1 Bacteroidales bacterium
AGTACATCGAATAACATCCGTGTTTAGCCCAGAAACTAAGTTCCGCCTTTGGTCTCTTATTTTTCAGATAGCTCCTCAAAAAAACAACTAATTTTGTTTGTTGCAAAGATATGAGCCCACTTCATCTTTCATATCCTTATTACCCCGACCTGAAGGTCGGGGCTAATAATAGGAATAGAAACAATTATTTTGATGTTTAATCGGTATAAAACCAATAACCCCGTCATTTATGTCGGGGTTTTGAGGCGAAAAACACCATTGGGCTTTAGCCCTGATATGCTTTTATGAATTATAATTGATAAAATATTCCACGAAATTTGCAGTAGAACCATAAAAATAAACCCGACAGCCTGAGAGACTGTCGGGAAAAACCAATTAAACTAACTAAACCAATACTACTATTGCTTTTGCTTTATGATTAAACACTAAATGGGCTGGAAAGTTGTCTTTTAAATTTGGTTTAAGAAAAGTTTAACATTTTGCTTCTTAGTTATTTATGTGTTTCATGCAGTCAGGCTTCATGTTTGGTTTTAATAAAAGAAACCGGGCAGTCTGAGAGACTGCCCGGAAAAACCAATTAAAACTAACTTAACCATTACTACTTTGTGCTTGTTGCACTTCAGAAGTATATATATAACTCGTAAGTTGGGAAATTGTTGTGTGGGTAGGTAAATATTTTTTATTTGCCTTGTTTTTTTGATCAAGTAATCTTTCTGAGACCGATCTAAGCTTATTCGAATACGCCAGTCATTTATGGCTGGCGTATGAGAAACTTCTTAATACCTGGCTTTTGGCATGGATTTTTGCAATCCCGAGCCCGAAAGCTTTCGGGAGCAAAAACGTATGCCAAAAACACTCCGATATGATTTAATTAACCACGGGTTACGGAAAAATCCTCACCCGTGCTTATTCATCTTTGAGCCCTTTAGGCTCAAACATAAAGATTCCATAAATATCTGCGAATTGTATCCCCCAACTTTTTTGCTTGATCCAAAATCATGTCCAAAAGCAAAACCCACACGATAGACGAAACAATCTGGGTTGAAACCCGGATATACTCTATTGATTAGTCCAATGAATTAAAGTCGATAGGAATTGTTCTGACCCCAAAATTTTTGCTTGATTCGATTTTTATATTTTTTTAATTTGAATTTTGCTGAAAACAAAACCAGGCAGTCGGGGAGACTGCCTGGAAAAACCAATTAAAACTAACTTAACCATTACAACTATTGCCTGTTGGCATAATTATAACGCCATTGCAATGCAAATATTGGAATAAGTGTTGGATAAAAAAAATAAAACGGTTAAAATAATACGAAGTGTCTTTAGATTTCTTAATGCTGCCTTTGATGGTATATAAAAAGCCATTAAGCTTATTGAGAAAATCAAGCAAACAACGGTTAATATTCGACAATCATGATAAAAATCATGTAATGATGATCGTTTTAAAATATCAAACTTTAAAAAACTAAGCAATTTTTAAATCTTCGAGCTTATATCCATTCAAAAATTGGGTGTCAGCAAGTCGTTTTTTGCTTTGAATTTGCAATTCAGTGATTTGAATTAGCCCGTTTTCTACTGCCACTAAAATTTTATCTTTTTCTGTTTGAATGATTTGCCCAATTTCGTCATTATGTTTCTGCTGGATGAATTTTGCATTCAATATTTTCATGCTGCTTTCCTCATCCCGGAAACGGATATTTGTCCAGGCACCCGGGTATGGACTCAAGCCTCGGATTTTGTTATAAATGATTTTGCCATCCTGACTCCAGTCAATTTCGCAATCTGCTTTGAAAATTTTAGGTGCATAATTAATTTTCTGCGCTGTGTTTTGTGGCTTTGCTTTTATACTGTTTGGTTCCAGCTTGTTGACAGTTTCTAAAATTAGATCAGCGCCGCGGAGCATTAATTTATCATGTAAGGAACCGGCTGTATCGCTGTCCGATATTTCAATTTCATCTTGTAAAAGAATATTTCCTGTATCAATTTTATCATCAATAAAGAAGGTCGTGTTTCCGCTTAGTTTCTCTCCGTTAATAATTGCATGATTAATTGGTGCAGCACCACGGTATTGGGGTAGGAGTGAGGCGTGCAAGTTAAATGTCCCGATTTTTGGAATTTTCCAAATAATTTCCGGCAACATTCTGAATGCAACCACAACCATTAAATCCGGATTCAGTGCCTGCATGGCATTCACAAAATCTGCTTCTTTTAGTTTTTCCGGCTGATAAACCGGAATATCAAGTGATTGTGCCGTGTTTTTTACGGGAGACGCTTTTAATTTTCTGCCTCTGCCTGCAGGTTTGTCTGGGGCTGTAACGACCGCCAAAACATTATGATGCTTATGTAGAATTTCAAGTGAAGGAACTGCAAAATCAGGAGTTCCCATAAAAATCACATCTAACATAGGTTATAATTTTGTGTCATCATTTTCTGGCGGCAAATGTAAATCATGTCCCATGCGATCGCGCTTTGTTTTTAAATATCTGATGTTGTATTTATTTGGTTCTGTTTCAATCGGAACGTTTTCGACAATTTCCAGCCCATAACCGGTTAGTCCGGCGCGTTTTACGGGATTGTTGGTTAGCAAACGAATTTTTTGAATCCCCAGACTACGTAGAATTTGAGCTCCCACGCCGTAATCTCTTTCATCTGCTCCGTAGCCGAGATGAATATTTGCTTCAATCGTGTCCATGCCTTCATCTTGCAATTTATACGCTTCAATTTTGGACATGAGACCAATTCCGCGACCTTCTTGGTTCATATAGAGCAGCACGCCTTTTCCCTCGCGATCAATCATACGCATGGATTCGTGTAATTGGTCTCCACAATCACATCTGTGAGAGCCGAAAATGTCACCGGTAATACATGATGAGTGAACTCTTACCATGATATTTTCATCCGGACCCCATTCGCCTTTAATGAGAGCAACATGTTCCAGACCATTTGATGTTTGTTTGAAAGGAATTAAATCAAAATCGCCGTATTCCGTTGGCAGCGGGACTCTTACACCTCTTGATATCAAGCTTTCTGTTTCTAATCGATATGCAATTAAGTCTTTTATTGCGATGATTTTGAGATCGAATTTTTTTGCGATTTTTATTAACTCCGGCATGCGTGCCATTGTTCCGTCTTCGTTCATGATTTCCACCAGAGCACCTCCGGGGGTTAGCCCTGCGAGTCTTGTTAAATCAACGGTTGCTTCGGTATGTCCTGAGCGTCTTAACACGCCATTATCTTTCGCTTTAAGCGGGAAAATATGTCCTGGGCGTCCTAAATCTGCTGGTCTTGTTTTGTGATCAACCAGTGCTTTAATGGTTTTTGATCGGTCGCTGGCGGAAATTCCGGTTGTGCATCCATGTCCGTTAAGGTCAACAGAAACGGTAAAGGGTGTTTCATGCAAGGATGTGTTTTTTCCTACCATTAGTTCTAAATCCAGCTCATTGCAACGGCTTTCCGTTATTGGCGTGCAGATGAGACCTCGCCCGTGTTTCGCCATAAAGTTGACGATTTGTGGGGTGATCTTTTCGGCAGCGACAATGAAATCACCTTCATTTTCGCGGTCATAATCATCAACAACGATAATTACCTCTCCTTTTCGGATGGCTTCAATTGCTTCGGGAATGCTGTTCAGTTGATTACTGAAATCGTTTTGTGGGTTTCCAGACATTTGTTTTAACTCCTTTTAAATTTCTAAAGAATCCGATTAATAATGCGAGATTCATTGTGAAAAAATGTGTTGCAAAACGCAAAATTACATTATGTATTTTTAATTTTTTAAGTAAAATGTCATATAATGGCAATGTTAAGATAAAAAATGCGCCGATTGCCAAAATCAGATAGAATGTATTGTAAAATGCAAGTACTGATAGATTGACTATTATGAATATCAAAAAGAAAGGCCCTAACCATCTTAAGGCTTTGTGAGACAGGAATGCGAAGGCTTTTCCTTTCCAGAAAGGCCATAATAAATGTTTAAAATGGTTTAGATTTTGAAAGTTTCCGGTTGCAATTCGAATTTTCCGGTGAAATTCATCACGCAAGTTGTTTGAGACATCTTCAAAAACTTTTGCATCCAGATTATTGACCGTTTTTTTATTTTGTTCGAGGACTTTCATGCAGATGAAAAAATCATCCACCAAAAAATTGTTTGGGACATCGTTAAAAAGTGGTTTTCTAATGGCATAACATCCGCCGAATGGCCCCATCATGCTGCCCCACATAAGGCTTTCGTGGTGTTTGATGAAAACTTCACGTGAGATGTATGATTTTTCTTGAAATGAAATTCCTTCTTTTTGAAGTCCTGTATTTATCATTTTTGCGTCAACCAGTCCGATTGTTTCATCTTTAAAATAGCGAACCAATTCAAAAATGGTGTCATTATGAAACATCACATTTGCATCGGTGAGGATGAGGATGTCGCCTTGTGCTTGTTTTTCGAGTTGATTTACAATAGAGACTTTTCCTTGACGACTTGTAAATATCTGAAAGCGAATGTTCTGATTTCCGTCGGCAAATTTTTCAATAATTTCATTTGTGCGGTCGTTGGAATTGTCTGAGCCAATGAGTATTTCCAGTTTTTCTTTCGGGTAATCATTTTTAAGGATTGTCAGTATCTTTTCTTCAATGACTGCTTCTTCATTGTATGCCGCCATAATCACAGATACTTTTGGAAGGGCATCAGAAAAAGAAAAGCTTTTACTTGAAATGGATTTCCCTTTGGCTGTGAGTTTTATCAATATGGGGTAAATCACATAGCTGTGTAAAATGCCTGCAAGGGAAAGGAACAATATGATTTGTAATGCAATCATTTTACTTGTTTTTTATAAAAATCGCATAAGCTTTTTGCAATTTTTAGATTGTCGTATTCTTTGTAAACAAATTGTTTTCCATTTTGTGCGAGGCTTTCTCTTTGCTTTTTATCCTTAAAGAGTTGAATACATGCTTCTGCAAAGGCTTTTGGTTCATTTGCAATTTTTAAATGTACATTATTTTCTAGGGCAATGCCTTCTGCGCCAATTTCGGTACTGACAATGCTTTTCCCAAGCGCGAGTCCTTCGATAATTTTCACCCGCATTCCGCTTCCGCTGAGTAGGGGTACAATTAAAATTGATTTTGATTGCAGAAATTCATAGGCATCGGGTACTTCGCCGAGATAGTGAATTTGTTTTTTATTGAAAAAGTCGGCTGTATTTTCCGGAGCGTTTCTGCCAGCGATGTAAAAGTTTATATTCGGAATTTCTTCGAGAATTAATGGCCATACTTCATCCACGAACCAACTAAGTCCTTCGAAATTTGGGATCCAATCTAATGCCCCTATATGAGCGAGTGCATTTTCTTCATCAATTTCGGGATGTGTTGGTATCTGATCAATAAACACTCCTGTTGTTGTTCTAAAAACCGGAACTTTAACACCCATTTTTTTATAAGTTTCGGCATTTGTTTCAGAAACAGGAATTAGTGAGTCGTAGCGATTCATTGTTTGCTTTTCTATTCGTCTGATTCGCTTTGCCATGTTTTTCAGGTAATAGCTTTTAATCGGGTTTTTAGTGTTTTTTGCGATTTGCATCCAAATTTCATGTTCAATATTTGGTGCGCGCATTGTGATGTGAGCTTTTGAATGTTTTCGGATTGTTGGAATGTACGCACTAAGATACAGCATTTCGAGAATGACAATATCGTAGGTGGCTGATTTCAATTTATTGATGAGTGCATTGTTAAATTCTTGATGGTAAAAACGTTCGGCGATATAGGGTTTTTTTGAAAAAAAAAGATTTTTCACTAATTTAAGTGCTGATATGTTTGTGTCAATCGAAATGGTCTCAATTGACATAGTTTCCCGGATATTTTCGGGGATGTCTTCAGTATTGATGTGATGTTTTGGTGTGTTTATTGCCAGCATATCAACAGAGCATCCGGATTTAGCAAGCCCGTATGAAATGCTGAATGTACCGATTGCCCCTCCATCTTTTAAGGGCCAGGGAACTTTATTTGCCAGAAAGAGAATCTTCATCACAATTATCGTCTCAAACGAGCCTGCAAGATAGGAAAAAAATCAGGCATTTCTGATTTTTTTAATTTGTTTTCTTCGACGTCTGATTCTGAGCTTTTCTTTAAGTCTGTCGTAAAATTCCGGACGGATATTCATGGAATCATTCGCCGCTTTAATTGTCAGTATAATACCAATTGGTGATAGTATTGCGGTAGCAATCCACATGCCAATTTCAGGCGGTAAAATTGCTTCACGCACCATTTTTTCACTGAACATTGTGATGACAAAATAAAACACAAAGAAAATGACAGAGATGACAGTCGGCATGCCAATACCTCCCTTACGGATAATTGCGCCAAGTGGTGCTCCAATAAAAAACAGCACTAGGCAAGAAATCGAGAGAACAAACTTTTTATGCCATTCAATTTCATGTCGTGTTACCCAACGTCGATTGCCTTCAATTTCTTTTGTGGCATAATATATATAGGTTTGTCCTGAACGTGAATAATTGAGTGCGACATCAAGTGCTTTGTTTTTTTCGATTATTGAATAGCTGGCAAAAAGGCTGTCTAAATCAATGATTGTGATGTCGTTTTTAGAGATGCTGTCAAAGTAAGGAAAGGGGAATTGTGTTGTGTATTCGTCCTCTTTCGGTTTGTTTTTCGTTTCTTCGTCGGGTTGCTTTTTTTCTTGTTTAGTTTGTTCTTCTTGTCTCGGTTTTTCTTCGGAGCTTGCTGTTTGTTCGTTTTTATTTTTTGATGTGTCTTTTTGTAATACGTGCTCAGTAATTATATTTGAGCCGAAAGGGGCTTTCAGGTTTTCTGTAACGGTTTCAGTGGTTCCATTTTTATTTGTTTTTGTGGTTGTTTTAGTGTGTTCAACAAGGTTATTACCCTTTTTGTATCCACGCATCCCCTTAAAAAGGGAATATTTAAGAATATTTGTTCCAATCACATGTTTTCGCCGTACTACATCGTAAGAAAGTGAATCGATTGCGATGTTCAGTTGGTGGAGGCTTAGCATTTGATAATTGTCTTTAAACAAAGTTTCATCACTACGTTTGAGTCCCAAACCATCCATTTTAATGTAAATCGTTTGTTCTTTAAATGTGGTTCTTTGATAGGGGTATCTTCGTTTTGTGCGTGGTTTGTTTTCATCGACTTCATCATATAATTCTCCGTTGCGGAGTTTCATAATCATATATGATTTATCGCTTGTCATTTTGATTTCACCACTTTCAGCAATAATAATGCTAGCTGGTTTTTGTTTTTCTCTATGGTCATACACCAATACATGTTTGAGTTCATTGTTTTTTTTATCTTTTTCTTCAACTTTTATGCTTAGACCCTCTATGCTGTTAGTGAAAATCCCTTCCTGAATGCTGATTTCAGGGTTTTGATGCTGCACATCGTGCAAAAGCGTGCGCATTTTTAAGTTTGTGTATGGTAGTAGGTTGTTTGAAAAGTAAAAGGCTCCGATACTGATAAAAATAACGAGTATAACCAATGGTTTCATAATTCGGTAAAGTGATATACCGCTGGATTTTATCGCGAATAGTTCATGTGATTCTCCCAGATTTCCGAATGTCATGATTGATGCCAGTAGTATTGCAAGTGGCAAACCCATGGGCACGAGTGTTACGGAGGCATAGAGGAGTAATTCTCCGATGACATTCCATTCTAATCCCTTTCCAACTAAATCGTTAATGTATTTCCAAAGGAATTGCATTAATAATAGAAAAATGGAAAGGAAAAAGGTGATTACCAGTGGCCCGATAAAGGAGTTAATCAGATATTTGTGAAGTTTTTTGAGCACAGTAATTAATTTAACACTGCAAAACTAATCTTTTTATTTTTGGATTTGGCAGATATGCGCTATTTTCAAAAAGAATCAGTGGTGTCTTACAAGCCGAGAATTCGTTTGAGTTCCTGTACTTGTGTGTCCCACAGCTCAATGTCATCAGCTTTTTCTTCATCATCATCCGCAAAATCGGTAATGATTAGTGCTAAATCACCAGTAAGCTCATCTTTATTGAGTTTAAATTCGAAGAAATAATCTTCATCGTCACCAACCCATCGATATTTAGCGAATGCATTGTCTTTTCGATCGAGAATTTCGGCAGCTTGTTCACTTCCTTCCCACGAGAATGTCATGATGTTTTTTTGCACTTTGACGTCATCGGCAAACCATTCAGAAAGCCCAGATGCTGTTGCTAATCTGTAATAAAGCACTTTGGGGCTCGTCTTAAAGGTGTATTCTAATTCGTATCTAATCTTTTCTGCCATTGTCACTTAAGTTAAAATATTAGCTTAGCAAGGTAAAAAAATATTGTAAATATTCAAAATAGTTTGAAAAATAAAATCAAGATACTATATTTGCAGTCCGATTTGGCGAGGTAGCTCAGCTGGTTAGAGCGCGTGATTCATAATCACGAGGTCGGCGGTTCAAGCCCGCCTCTCGCTACAGGAAGGAAAGCCGGCTTATAGCCGGCTTTTTTTATTTGCATCTCTTAAAAGCCCCATCAACACACAAAAATTAAATTTGACAGATAGAAAAAGATAGCATAACTTAGCACAAAATAAAAATTGCAAATAAGTATTAAAACTTTAAAAAGCACCTTAAGGCTTTAGGAAAAATCGCAAAAAAATCGCAAAAAATCATGGCTAAGATTTCAGTTAAATTGGAGAGTTATGTGGGTTCAGACGGCAGGTCTCTATTAAGGGCGTTGCTGTCGCACAATTCCAGAACAATTAAGTTCAAGGAGATTGCACATGTAAAACCAAGAGATTGGGATAAGCAGAAAAAGATGATTAAATCCTCATCAAGTGACTTTACAAAGAATGAAATATTTAAGATTCTTGATACGATAGAGGAGTATAAAAAATCATTACGTAAAATATCATTAGAGCAGAATCTTAATAAATATTCTGTAAAGGAGCTGCGTAAAGAATTGCTTAAGGAGTTGGAGGGGTCTGATGAAGAAAAGAGCTTTATTGAAATAATTGATGAATGTTTCCCTGCAGATAAATGTTCTAAAAGTTATTTGTCAAGCGTAACAACAACTAAGCATTGGTTACTTGAGTATAAAGCTGATGAAAAAGTAAAAGTTTCACATGTTAATGCAGAATTTCTGGAAGAATTAGAAACTTTCATGAAAAAGTGTGGAAACAAGGTAAATTCTATAGCAGTGACAATGAGAAATATTCGCACTGCTTGTAATTACGCTATTAAAAAAGGTTTGCTGAGTTATGAAAGTTACCCTTTCAGAGATTATAAAATTAAGACGGAGAAAACTGTACACAGAACCATTGAGGTTGAAGATTTACGCAAACTCTTAAATTATGATGGTACTGGATCTGAAAATCGTGCCAGAGATTTATTCTTTCTGTCCTTATATTTACGAGGTATGAATTTTAAGGATTTCCTTTATCTGTCAAAGAAGGATGTTTACAATAACCGAATTTATTATTCTCGATCAAAAACAAATGCTGACATAAATGTTTTAATCGAACCAGAAGCCCAGAGATTATTTGATAAATATGCCGGCAAAAAGTATTTATTGTATTTTATGGAAGTGAAGGAAGCTGAGATAAGAAAGCGAAAAACAGAACGGAAAAGTGAACCACACGCAGATGTTGTAAATAATGCAACAAAAAGATTGAAGTCTATTTTTAAAAAATTAGATATTAATGTCAATGTGGGAACATACTTTGCACGACATACTTGGGCAACCCTTGCACGCAAATTTGGAGATTACGACATTGTTCAACAAGGGTTAGGGCATTCTGATGGACGTGTTACCGCTATATACATTAAGTATGATGATGAGGTGATTGATGAGACGAATAGGAAAGTTATTGATTATGTTTGTGCAACAAAATGAAAAGAATTACGTTAAATAAAATGAACGA
>JAQIBY010000182.1 GCA_027858835.1 Bacteroidales bacterium
GTTAATATCACAGAAATCAGCGAATATGTCAAATCCGATGGTGGATATCTTGTTATGAGCAATAGCAAACAAATTCCTCTTTCCACATCTAAAGCAAGTGAACTCATGAGTAAATTAGCGTAAAATTTACTCTCAAGAAGAAATATACACTTCACAAGCAATTCCCCTACCTTCACAAGCTTTCAAAAAATTAAGCTCATTCCTGCACTATATTTGTTTTGATTGCTATCTTTGAATGATACAATCTGTTTAACCTGAAAGGTCTGCTATTCGTAGCAGACCCACAGGTTAAGTAAAGCAAATAAAAAAAGGTTAAACAAAAACAAACACGTATGAAAACAAAACTCGTAATTCTATTCGCACTATTAATTGGTGCTGCCAGCCTGCAAGCGCAGGTTGACGTTGACGTAAAAGGGAAAGTCACAAATCAAGCTGACAATCGTGCCAACAAACATACAGACAATGCCATTGACAAAGGCTTCGACAAAATTGAAGATGGCGTAAAAGGGCTGTTCAAGAAAAGGAAAAACAAAAAAGGCGAAGACGATTCTGCAGAAGATGAAAATGCACAGACACAAGGAAACTCCACCGATTCAAATGAAAACAATCAGGGGAATAATGATGCTGAAGTTGCTGACAACACACCCCAAATGGATGTGCAATGGTCAAAATTTGATTTTGTGCCGGGTGATAATATTATTTTTGAAGACGGACCATCTGCTAACGAAGAAAACGGAGAATTCCCAAGTCGTTGGGATTTAGACGCTGGTCAGGTTGAAATTGCTAGTGTTAATGGCGAAGCCGTAATCATGTTTTTAGATGGAGGTAAAATTATTCCCTATCTGAAAAACTCAGACAAGGACTACTTACCCGAAGTTTTCACCATTGAGTTTGATTTTTACAAACCAGCTGGAGGAAACCGAATAACTGTTTATCTTACGGATCAAAAAAATCAACGAGGGGAAGGTGTATATGATGATGCTCAGGATATGGACATAACCCCAATAAGAGTGGATGCTCCGGGAGGCATTACTGCAGAGCATTCAAGCAGAGACGCCAGTTATTGTGATATCGGTCGCTGGACACATGTATCGATAGCATATACAAAAGGCAAACTGAAAGTTTATTTAGATGATACACGCTTAATCAATATCCCACATTACGAATTTAATCCAACCGGTTTTACTTTTTATCCCTATTGGGCTGATGCAGCTGAAGATTTACCTTATTATGCAAAAAATTTCCGCATTGCCGAAGGTGGCGTTAAATATTACGACAGAGCAATGCAAGATGGCAAAATTGTTGTCAACGGAATCCGCTTTGACGTTGGGAAAGCAACACTGAAACCGGAATCTATGGGCCCAATTAATGAAATTTACGATCTCATGGACAAGAATCCAGAAATCAGTTTCTCTGTTGAAGGACATACCGACAGCGATGGAAATGATGAAACCAATCAAACTTTATCCGAAGAAAGAGCCAAAACTGTCATGAATAAACTCATTGAAATGGGGATAGATAAATCCAGATTAAAATCAACGGGTTTTGGGGAATCTAAGCCAATTGCAGGTAATGATTCAGCCGAAGGAAAAGCAAACAACCGCCGTGTTGAATTTGTGAAATTCTAAAATTAATCATCAAAAAGTGATAGCACAAACATTTAATCCTAACAATTTAATTAAAACAAAATTATGAAAAATTCAATTCTTAAAATTGCAATTATCTTTGGTGTGCTTAGCATAAGCCTTTCCGCATGTGAAAAAGATGACAATGACAATTCGTCTAATACGGATCAAGATACTACTGAAAGTAGCTTTACTTTAACAATAGACGGCATTACATCTACCGAAGTTGTTGGTGAAATAAGTGTTTGTTCTGATGGATATTTCAATATCATAGGAAAAGCCCCCGACGGTAGTAATATCTCATTAAGCACAAGTAAAATTATGGTAAACGAAACCCGCTCAATCTGTGATTTTCAACTTGAGCCAGCAGATTACGATAATTGTATTGATAATCAGGGATTCAGTATAGGTGGAACTATCTTCGATCATCATTATAGCTCTATTTCGGGTACAGCAACGCGAAGTAGCACGAATGACATAACAATAACAGGTGTTTTAATGCAAATTGATGATATAAGTGAACATGCCTTTACGCTTGAGGCAACAGCCAGCCTTGTTTCACCGGTGAATTGTGAATAATTAAAGCCAACAAAATAGTCCTTATTTGCTCATTATCAAATTTAGGTAATTTATTATCACAAAAATAGTTTCAAAAAACACAAATTATGAAAACTCATATCATTTGCTTATTGATTTTGCTTAGCAGCACACTCTGTTTTTCACAAGCCACACAAAATATTTACCAAATTAAATCCGGATATGTTAAATATGAACTTACCGGAAATGCGGAGGGTACTAAAAAATTGTGGTGGGACGATTACGGAGCAAAAACCCGAACAGAGACACAATCCACAAGCACAACAAAAATATTTGGGATGACTAGCGAAACGCAAACTAACAAAGTCGAAATAAAAGTTGGAACCTCATACTGGACTGTTGACTTAAACAAGATGACAGGACAAGAAGGCAACACAGAGGGTTTTGTTGATTATTCCGCCTATGATGAAATGACAGAAGCAGAAAAAGAAGCATATGCAGAAGCTATGCTCGACAGCCTTGGTGGGGAAAAATTACCATCCGAAATGTTTCTCGGTTGCAAATGTGATGTGATTTTACTGTGGGGCTCAAAAATATGGTCATGCAAAAACGTACCATTAAAATCAGAAATTAGTTTAATGGGAATTAATACGTATGAAACTGCAACGGAATTCAAAAAGAACATCCCGGTTTCTTCATCAAAATTTGAAAAACCAGCAGGTGTAGAATTCACCCAACAAGGCAACTCTTTTGACATGTTTGATCAATATATGGATCAAAAGCCCGAAGGCGAGGATTACAATGAAGATTAAGCTGATGATTAATCGTGTTGAAAATAAGCTATGAAAATCGTGAAATTTTTTCTGTCCGGGATTATTTTTCTCAGTAGCCTATTGGTTTTCTCTCAGAATGACATCTCCATATTATGAAGAAGTTCCTCCACAAATTCTCACGAAAGGAAAACACGTATTGGAATATCTATTATTAAAGCCAGGCGAAGACACAGATAACACTCTCGGACACATTATTTTAAATATTATTGTAAATTAGCAAAAAAATTAACTGACTATGAAAACAAAAAATCTTTACAGCATTTTGAGTATTGCAACAATACTTGCGCTAAGTTTCGCGCTTACTGCTTGCGGTGGTAAGAAAGAGGAAAACAAAGCCGACAAAAAACTCGGCAAAATTGAAATTGAAATTCCGGAATCACTGCAAGACAATCCCGAAGCGGTTGAATACATTCACGGCATGACTGAAGTAGCAGACGATTACGCACTACTCGTTGATGAGCTTTACGAAGAAGTTGGCGAATATGCCGGCATGGAAGAAGAAGACCTCAAAATGAAAGACAAGCTGAAAATAACGGCAGCTACAGCAAACTATGCACTTTCCGTTGGAGAAATCATGATGAAATGGGGAGAATACGAAAGCAAACGCGTGGATATGTATGAAAATCTTGAAGAAGATGATGTTGAAGCCATGAAAGTCGTTTGGGAACATCTGGAAAAACGCTTCGAACAAATTGAAGAAAAATATCAGGATTTTGAGTAGAAGTATTCCGAGAAAGAAAAAAGAATCCGGGGACTAGCCCGATATCCATTAAATTGATAAAAGGAAATAATTTAAAAAATGTCTCGGTCAAAGCCGGGACATTTTTTTACGGTTTCACTTTCATTGCAAATTTTCCGCTTAATTTCTTAAACCGGAAAATGACATTAAAAATTCACATAAGGGGGTGATCTTTTCACTATTTATCAAGCCACTTTTTAAAATCTGTTGCACGCTCAACACTTACAATTGAATCTTTAATATCATCTACTTCTGGAGTCAAAACAAGTTTAACACGCCCTCGAGAATAAGCGACCATCCTTTGTATAGAAGCAATATTCACAATCATTTTCCGATTGATCCTGTAGAATTCATCTGGGTCCAGCATCGTCATCAACTTGTCTAAAGAAAAATTCATTGCATAAGACTTCTTACTATTCGTTTTGAGAAAAACATTTTTATTCAATACAAAAAAGCAAGCAATCTCAGACACATCAATTTTATAAATTTTCTCACCATAATGTATCAGAAATCGTTTTTTATAATCAGCAGTCGGTGGAGTCATTTGTTTCAAAAGTGTCTGAATATCAAGCTGACTCATCGAATGTATTTTCTTCAACTTTTGAATACTTATTTCTAAGTCTGATTTTCGAATAGGTTTAAGTAAATAGTCCACACTATTCAAACTAAATGCTTTAATTGCATATTCATCATAAGCAGTCGTAAAGATAACCGGAGTATCAACTGTTACTTGATCAAAAATATTAAAACTCAATCCATCGGAAAGCTGTATGTCAAGAAAGATAAGATCTGCACGATTGCGCATAAACCATTTAACAGCACTTTTTACAGAATCGACAACATCAAGCACATTTATTGTATCATCAATATCATGCAGCATTTCTTTTAATCGATTTGCAGCGATTTGTTCATCCTCAACAATTAAAACATCCATTTTACTCTGCCTTTATTAATGGTAATTTTGCAATATAATGATTGTTATCAATATAAAAAACCGGGGCTTTTTCACTTACAAAAGTGTAGCGCTTTTTCAGATTTTGTAAGCCTACTCCTGTTGACACATTGGTCGAAATTTTCAGCTGAATATTATTAATTACAACAAGCTCCCCATCATGACAAGATATTTCAATTATTAAAGGACGCTCAGCATCTACAATATTATGCTTAATTGAATTTTCAAGTACTACCTGTAAAGATAAAGGTGGCAACAATTGAGACATACAGTCTGCCGGCATTTCAACCGAATATTTTAATCCATCACCATAGCGTATTTGCTGTAAAAAAAGATACGAGCGAGCAAATTCCATTTCCCGATTCAAAGCTCTAACGGGCTGCTCTATGCTTTCTAAAACATAACGATATACGAATGCAAATTCATCAATAAAGTCTTGTGCTTTCTTGACATCCTGTGAAATTAAACCTGATAATACATTCAAACTATTAAACATAAAATGAGGATTAATCTGGCTTTTCAGCACTTCAAACTGTATCTGTGATAATTCTTCCTTAAGCGCTTTTGATTCATCTTTTGCTTTAATTCCTTCCAAAAAATACATCCATGCTTCCAAAATAGTTACAATCACTAAATTAACGACAGAAAAAATAAGCGCATTGTATAAAAACACGGTAACCAAGGACTCGGTATAAGGGTTTAACCACTGAGCAAACCCGGTAAACCCGAAGGAAACAACAGAAGCAAAAAGGACAGTTCCCATAAATTGAAAAGCAATTCGAGCTCCCAGCTTATTACTCCAAGAAAAGACACGATTTAAAAACGAAATAAAAAACAAATCAGCAAGCACAATAATTAAACCTGCAACAAAACTTAATATACTCCCCCTCAAAAGTCGTAACAAAAAATGTTTAAAATCACTCAAAGGATAAAACCCACTGAAATGATTATAGGTAATAAGAATAAACTGGACACCAATTGCAATACCCAAAACAAACCAAAGCAGCTTAGACAAAGGGATTGTATTATTCAGTTTCTTTATTTTCATGTAATAACAATATTTAATTCAAAGATAAATTTAATTTATAGATTTTAGAATTGTCGTTTTGATATTTCAACATAACTTCACATCCGATTTCTACTCCAACAATTTCATAATCAACCAATTCGACATAGTCTAAAAAAATATCTTTATGACTATATCTCGAGTTAGTCTTTGTGGAAACCATGTAGCGTTCACAAAGACTAAGCTCAGTTTTTTCTGTTTTACAGGCCTGCCATAGCATTGAAAAAACGATCAATACAATTAATGTCAAGCCCTTCGTTTTAAAATTTCCCATATTAGATTAATATTTAAATTTTGTCATATGCATACGTAAGTAACCTTGTGCATTTGGACTTGAAAACCTAAGTTTCCAGAAACCCGCTTCTGCTGGATATATTTCATCAACATTAATTTCCTGTGGAGCCGTGGTATTTACTGTGTAAACAAGTTCTCCGTCTGGATTTAAAAGCTCTAACTCAAGACTTCCTTCTTCCACAAAGACTTCTCCTTGAAGTTTTATTGCATCATCCCATTGACTAATATGGATTAAAGTAACTCCACGCCCTTCTTCTGTCAAATCGGTATCAAATCCAATTTTTTCAATTTCATACTTTGGGGCACATGATTCAATCCCAACAATTAACACTAAGATTGTTAAAATAAACATTCCTTTTTTCATAATTTTTAGTTTTTATAATTTTAAAGTTTTAAAGTTTTAACCCGCATTATTCATGTGATTCCTTTTGTGTAGATACAAGACATCTAACTTTGCCGTTATACAAGTGTATTACAATAAGTTAGCAACGCAGTAGATGTACAAAGGGAATCGCAAGCAACACCCGAATCTGGGTACGGTAATGACTTTAACAAACAACATATACACCTGACTATATGATATTTACCTTCGTTTTTCATAAACAGCGGTGAATAATGCGAGTTAAAATGATTTCACCAACCCAACACGCAAAGACACATACTTGTATCTTAACTGCTGACTGTCCTGCTCATACTCCAAGGAACGAGTTAATGAATTAAATTTAATTCCAGGCGAAATGCTCCAACCCTTACCCAAAAGAAAATCAACGCCTCCGACAACTTGGAAACCACTGCCATGCCCAGTATCTGCAACAATTACACCTTCTGCATTTTCTACTTCAATATGATTGTAGAGCATGCCGGCTCGCAAAAACCACAATATGTTTGTTGATTTAATTGGGTGTTTAAATTGTAATCCTAAAACATAGCCTGTTTCCTCAAAACAAGCATCATTACCAACAAAACTACTTTCAGAATCCAATCGATTCCAACCCCATCCTGCATATACACCTGTGTGTGGCATGAAATTCCACAATATAGATGCTTCAAACCCAAAACCTGGATTTAAACGTGAACCACTAAGATTGTTTGTTGCAATAGAAGGACCGCCATTGAATTCCAATGAGAAAGTTTCTAATGGGGCTTCATGATTTGTACAAGATTCTTTTTCTTGGGCTTGAAGTTGTAAAGTCCCTAAGAATAAGATTGCTAAAATTAAAATGTTTGTTTTCATAAGACACTCTTTTTTAATTATTATAAATTTATTTTCATCACAAATGTATAGCCCCAACCCGCGTAATTAAAAAAGAAGATGCCGAGCCTGTAAAAGGACATCCTGAAACTGCATACCTTAATACCGAACCTGTTAATGCCATAAAAAAAGCATCATGAAAATCACGATGCTTTTTGCCAAATCATATTTTTTAATCCCTTACGGTTTCACTTTCATTGCAAATTTTCCGTTTTCGATTTTAAGCTGTTCGGTTTCTTCCATATTTGAAAGTGTGCAAGAAAAGGTTCCGCTTGCAAGATAATAACGTGAGTCACCAATTTGCTCATAGGAATCAAAGGTGCAAACTTGCTCTGCATCACGGGCAAAATCGGTACTCATCTGATAAACAAACTGTTCAGAGGGCGCTTTACTCAAATCACGATGAAAAATATTTAAGCGAACCGGAAACTGATTTCCCACCAAACCCTCGGCGTTTATCATTTCTTTATCTGCAATATAAAAACCAAAATTCATTTGTTTTAATATATCATCTGTCTTGTCGTATTCATAGGACATGTCAACATTATACATGGCAATAGAATTTGTGTAAGCATATCCGCAAGATGCATCATCGCTTTGCATAATGACAGTTTCTCCGGCAATCTCATAGCTAACATAAAATTGCTTTGTAATGCCTTGCTCCTGTTGCTCCTGTTTTTCAGATGATTTTTCTTCTGGTTTATCTTTTGGCGACTGACATGCACTAAACATGACAAATAATCCGAGAAATAAATAGCTCAAGTTTTTCATATCAATTCAATTATTGGTTTACAAATTTTAAAATAGTTTGTGTAATAAATGCCAGTTGTTCTTCTTGCAATTCAGTGTGCATAGGCAAACTAATTACCTCCTGAATTAAGCGATTGGTTACCGGAAAATCAGCATCATTGCTTTCATACGGAGCAAATGCTTTTTGCAAATGCAACGGCACCGGATAATACACCGCACAAGGTACATCATTTTCCAGCAAATGCTGTTTCAACGCATCCCTGTTGATACCTTTCGTCACCAAGGTGTATTGATGGAAAGTGTGAGTGGAAAAATCTGCTCGCTTTGGTGTAATCAGTTTATCACAATCAGCAAAAGCCGCATCATAATAATCTGCCGCTGCCTGACGCGCTGCATTGTATGCATCCAAATGCGGAAGTTTTGCTAACAGTACTGCTGCCTGAATTGTATCTAAGCGGCTGTTTACGCCGATCATATCATGATAATATTTCTTTTTTGAACCGTGATTCACAATACTGCGAATTTTCTCTCCCAACACATCATCATTGGTAAACAAGGCTCCACCATCTCCATAACAGCCAAGATTTTTCGATGGAAAAAATGAAGTGCAACCAATATCACCAATTGTCCCGACTTTAGCTGTGCGTCCATCTGAAAATTTATAATCAGAACCTATCGCCTGAGCCGTATCTTCAATAATATAAAGATTATGTTCCTTTGCAACCGCCATCAATGCTTCCATGGGAGCAGATTGTCCGAACAAATGCACCGGCACAATGGCTTTTGTTTTTGGAGTGATTGCAGCTTTCACATGGTCAATATCCAAAGTAAAGGTTTCCGGATCAACATCCACCAAAACAGGTTTCAAACCAAGCAAGGCAATGACCTCAACTGTGGCAATAAAGGTAAAATCAGAAGTAATTACCTCATCTCCGGGTTTTAAATCCAAAGCCATCATGGCAATTTGCAAGGCATCGGTTCCATTTCCACAAGTTACGGCATGTTTAACATCCATATATTTTGCTAAATCAGACTGAAAGCGTTTTACTTGCGCACCATTGATAAATGCAGTTTGTGATATTACCTCCTGAATTCCTTTATCCACTTCAGATTTGATTTTCTCATACTGAGTTTTCAAATCGACCATATTGATTTTATCCATACTGAAATATTTTCCGTGAAATTACGGATTTTTTCTGATTTCAAAAAAAAAGCAGTCCGACAAATTGGCTGCCATGAAATTGACTGATTTATTCCAATTGCCTAAATCCCGTAAAATCTTGAAAAACAGTTATACCTAAAATGAAATCGAGGCACAAGCTTTGACTTATTCCAAATTGCCTTCAAAAAACCGTTCTTTCTTCAACAGCTCATAATTTTCTTTAGCCACTTTTCGAATAGAAAGACTTAGCTCGTCTGCATCTTCTTGGGGTTCTTCGACAACATCATCGGGTGTTAATTTAAGATAGGTTTCATAATGGCGAAAAGCCATCGCTTTATTTTTCAAGTAATACTGTGCAGTAGAGCCCATATAATAAACATAAACAGGATCTTTTGAAAGTTCGTACAGTATTTGATACTCCTCATACATTTTTTGATATTGCTTCAATTGTTTCCGAATGATAACCATTTCAACATGATAAGCAATGAGATTATCTGTATTTGGTTGTATCAGTTCGTAAGCTTTTTGAAGATACTCAATGCTTTCATGATATTTTCGCAATGCCTTCAAAGTGCGTCCCAGAAAGTAGCACACTTCAAAATTCGCACTGTCTTTTCTATATGCAGATTTTAGCAAAACTTCTGCGGCAAGATTTGCCTCTATTTGATGATTACTGATACCAAACAACTTCTGTACAAACAAAGCCGTATCATTCAAGGCATAGCACTGCATGAAAAAATCGCTTGCTTTTTGATAGTCCTTCATCTGAAAATTCGCCTTTCCCGCTTGTCTGAGAAAATTTGTTTGTGAACTATCGATATCCAAAGCGATAGAGGCAATTTCGAGACTTTTTTCGTAGTTTTCACTTTTCTCATATGCTTTGGATAGCAAATACAAACTTTCAATATCTGACTTATAAAGTCCTATGGCATAATCTAGATAATGAATTGCCTTGGGGAAACTATCAATCTTGTAATAATTGTGTGCAATTCTTTTGATAAGAAACAAATTGTCTTCATCTGCCTCCAACAAACTTTCATAAATTTGTAAGGCATCAGTTGTTTGATTATAAAATTCTTTAATTCGAGCAAGTTTAATTTGACTGTCAGCAGATTTAAGCTCTGCAAGTAAAGGACTTGCCATTTTATAATCTCCCATTTCGTAATAAGCAAAAGCTAAAAGTTCGGTAAGGCTAGTATCCTTGGGGAATTGCTCATTCCCTGCTTGTAATATCTTTAAGTTTTCATACGGTCTTTCAAGCTGTTCCAATGACAAGGAAAGCCAATAATAATCTTGTTGATGCATAGTTCCTGACTCTATTTTTTTTGCAGTCAGATTTTCGATTCGATTATATTGTTTTTGTATAAATAGAGATTCCAATTCCTGAGCCTTTAATAAAGACAAATTAGGCATGAAAAAGAAAAAGAATATAATATGCTTTGAAGATAATCTCATCTGATATAAATTTTTTAATTAAACGAAGTATGGGGTATAGTGATGCATCCAATTTTATCTTCAACTATAATGGTTAAATCAAACACCTGATTATCATAGCAATGATAAATATGAGAATAAACGGGCAAATAAGTTTTCCCAATGAATAAACTATCAACATCGAAAGGATTTGCAATAAGGCTTTCCCAATCGGTTACCGGCACAGAAATTTTCGGATTATCATTTTGACACGAAAAAAAAACACCTAAAATAAGCATAAGAAAAAACAGGAATTTTAATTGACGAGATAGTAAATCCATAGCGATGATATTTTTGTGAATTTACGGATTTTTTCATAAAACAAAAAAAGCGGCATTTATTATAAATACCGCTTTCCCCCATAATCCCTAATGTTTTATCTGTCAAAATGCCATTCATACCAAGTTTCTGACTGCCCTTTCATCTTTAACGAACTATTTGTCAGCTCAATAAGATCCCAAACTCCGACACCATCTAAAGTTATGGTTTCTTCCACATTATCTACAAGATATGTTCCTGTGTGTGAGGCTGACCCAATGTCAAAATCATAAGTTCCGTCAGAAAAGAAAATTGCAGTATTGTAATCATATGTATTCATAAGATCCTCACCACTACTGTTTTCTGCATAAATCCATGTCCACGTTCCGACAATTTGATCAGATGGCTCCAATGTACAGGATGTTAAATAAAAACCTGCTATAGCAAGCATAATAAAGAAAGTGTATCTTTTCATAATGATGTTAAGTTAGTTAGACAGCATAAATATAATAAAAAAATATTTTTTCAATCAGGATTGTCCGAAAAAAATCAAATAATAAATTATACGATGGGATTCCTCACCGCTGAAGAATAGCGGTTCGGAATGAAAGGCTTTTTCGTTTTTGAGGAGGGACTTGGTGGCGGCTTTGCCGCCACCAAGTCCCTCCTCTCCCAAATACCATAAACGCCGCGTCATTTCGATCGAAGGGAGAAATCTTTAGCGTTTTACCGGACAAAAATCAAATAATAATATCTCATAACTGGACTTCAATGAATAAAAAAATGAAAAATAAAGCCCATCCAGTGAATGATTTATGGTAACACGTAAAAATTTCACTTTGTGCTTTCAAATTTTAGCCGTATTTTTACACTTTCCAAATGAAGTAAATCTGCATTTATGAAAATATCAGAACACATAAAAACACTACTGTTTCAGGAAGATTGCGTTATCATTCCGGGATTCGGCGGTTTTGTCGGAAAATATCAGGAAGCAAAGGTAGATTTCCGTAAATCACAGCTTAGTCCTCCGGTAAAAATCATCGCTTTCAACCAAAAATTGCAAGAAAACGACGGATTACTCATTAAGCATATTGCCAAGTTAGAAAAAATCACTTACCAACAGGCAGAAACACAAGTACACGACTTTGTAAACCGCCTTAAGACAGCCTTATCACAAGGAAAGAAGGTAAACCTTCCGGAAATTGGTAGTTTTAAAATGGAAAAATCAGTACTTGTCTTTTCACCGGAAAACAGCATTAATTTTCACGCAGATGCATATGGGCTCGAAAGCTTTGAATTCCCCATGCTCAGCACTGCGAAAAAACAAATGCCACCTCCACGCAAAAAACAATTGGAACCTGTAAAAAGCAAGAAACGCAGACCAAATTTGGTTCCGCTTCTTATCGGATTACCATTAGTTGCTTTGCTTGCCTATAGCCCAATTTATTTCCAGAATCATGAAATGACAAACAAGCAGGAAACTGCCGGTCTCAGCATTCCGATAAAAATCCAAAAACAAACTCCTGAAATGGAGACATTGGATCTTCACAAAAAAAATCTGGAAATTAATGCAGAAGTAGAAACACCGGTGCAAAATCCGGCAACTCCTCAAGCGCAGACAAGTCAGAACAATTCCGGAAATGTACATATCATTGCAGGAAGTTTCGCATCATATAATAATGCAGAAACCGCTGCTGCCGAATATCAACAAATGGGATATCAAACGGAAATTTTACCGGAAACACAAGGAATGAACCGGGTAACAATCAAATCCTATCAAAATGTTGATGCAGCCTACGCAGAACTCAATCAATTACGAAATGCCGTTGGCAACAACGGACTGTGGATTTTACAGAATTAATTAAAACAATAATAAACAAAATGCAGGAAAATCACCTGCATTTTTTTTGAGCTCTCCCTCCTGTTCTGTATGAGCAGGTATTCAGAGAATTTTGCTACGCCCACAATCTTTCATTCCTAACCATAGAAAAAAATCTTAATGACATGAATCGATATTTAATTTTTATCGGACACTAGTGAGTTTTTTATTAAATTTGTTGACTTTGGGTGCTTAATTGATTATGAATTAAAAAAACAATTCTAAAATAAATATCATGAAACTAACAAAATCGTTATTAATATCAATCGTAGTTTTTTGCTTTATAAATCTTGCCTTTTCACAAGAATATACCGAAATTGTATTATCCGGGGATCAGATAGAATTGATTGCTGAGGGTGGAACATCTCCTTATCAATGGCAAGAAAGTAGTGACAATGTCAGCTGGACAAATATTGTTGGCGAAACAGATAGTACTTATAGCTTTGTTGCTACTGGCACATCTGGATCAGAAAAATATTATAGAGCCGGAATAGAAAATACTGGATGTGGAGCCCCAGAAATGTTTTACAGCCCGGTAATTCATTACATATATATAGAAGACCTCAGCGAACTTAACCCCGGAGATGCTTTTAGGGGCGGAATAGCTTATAATTATGATGGCGCTGAAAAACGCATTGCCAGTGCTCAGGACGACACGACTGGAATTCATTGGGCTTGTCTCGGGCTGGATATTTTCACAAATTATGAAGATGGTCAGATGAACACAGCCAACATTTTGACCGATTGTACCGATAGGCCTATTGCTGCAAGTGTTTGCGATGAATCAAGCCTAAATAATTATGAAGATTGGTACTTACCTGCCGATCAGGAATTATACAGACTGAATCAGGCAAAAGAACTGGTAGGCGGTTTTTCAGATACTTTATATTGGACAAGTACCGAAGAAGCCGCAGGGAATGATTATAAAGCATGGGCTTGGTCTTTTAGCTCAAACATGAACTATGGACAACATCGCACCAATGAATATCCAGTGCGTTGCATCCGACCAGTTCTGGCATCAGACACAACACGTACAACTGTTACTTTTGCAGAAATGCCCTCCTTGGCAAGCATCACGTCGCAACCGGCAAGTATAACCGTTTGCTCAACAGCTCCCGCTATTTTAAGTGTCACAGCCGAAGGACAGGAGCCCATATCATATCAATGGTATAAAGACAGTGAAGTGTTAACCGGTTTTACTGAAAACACAATAAATATTACTGAGACAGACCTAAGTGATGAAGGAATTTACTATTGCGAAATTACCAATGCATGTGGAACTGTCAATAGTGACAATGCAGAAATTAAAGTAATTCAATTGTCAGTTAATGCAGGAGATGATGATGAATTTTGTAATGGAACGGCATACAACATCAACGCATCTGCTGACTCTAATTATCCTACAGAATCCGGAGTTTTGGAATATTCATGGACTCCTGCTGAGGGGCTTGATGAAACAGATATTCTTAATCCAACAGCCCAACCAATAGAAAGCACTACCTATACGTTAAACGTTACAGATGAGCTAGGTTGCTCCGCATTCGATTCTTTTCTACTGACTTTACTTGACCCTGTGATTATTGAAACACAGCCCATTTCACAGCAGGCTTGTGCCGGCGAAGAAATTTCTTTTACACTTAACGCAAACGGGACAGAACCACTAAGCTATCAATGGCTAAAAGATGGGGATGTTATTGCAGATGCAACAGAAAGCACACTCACACTTCCGACTATAACAAATGAAGATGCGGGAATATACACCTGTGAAGTTAGCAATACTTGCGGTGCGATTACTAGTGACGAGGCCATTTTGGAATTGTACTCAGCCCTAAACATCATCACCAATCCGGCGTCACAAAATATTTGCCATGATGCTGAGTTAACACTTTCTGTTGATGTTTCAGGAGAGGAACCAATTAATTTTCAATGGAAAATAGACAATCAAATAATTGATGATGCGCAAAATGATACCTTAATTATTGATAATGCACTCTTAGTTAACGAAGGGATTTACACCTGCGAAATCAGCAATATTTGTGGATCGCTTACTTCTGACGAAGCTGATATCAAAATAATTCAAATTATTCTTGATGCAGGCTCGGATGAGGAAATTTGTCCCGGCAGTGATGTTCAACTTGAAGCTTCGGCGGAAAGCAATCATCCGGAAACATCCGGCGATTTAATTTGGCTATGGGAACCAAGCACCGGATTATCTGACACTGCAATTTATAACCCAACAGCCAATCCTGAAAGCGATACGGAATACACAGTTTCTGCAACAGACCAATTGGGATGCAGTAACGAAGACAGCCTAATTGTTTCCTTACAAACGCCTTTCGATAATGAGCAGATTTGTATGGTTTCGGTTGACACTTTAACAAGTCAAACCAAAATATTATGGGAGAAAACTCCGGGCGAAGGAAGTTCCGCATTCAATATCTACAAATATACTGAATCAGAATCATGGGAAATAATTGGAACGATTCCATTTGATGAGCCTGCTGAATTTATTGATAATTCGAGTCAGCCCAACGAATTTATTGAACGTTATAAAATTGCCGTGATGGACTCCTGCGGTAACGAATCTGTAAAAAGTTATTATCATAGCCCTATCTTCCTTCAAATTACAGAATCCGGAAGCACAATGGAATTAAACTGGGATTCTTATGAGGATGAATCCGGAGATTTTATACCTGAAAAATATTATATCTACAGAAGTAACACTTCCTCTGACATACAGCTTTTAGACAGTGTTCTCGGAAATACCAACACCTATAATGATAATGACGTTAATACACACTACAATTATTGGGTTAGCACAAAAAAACAATCCGGGTGTGGTAATACAGACGTTCCTTTCATTTCCTTCTCAAATAGAGTGGAAAATAGTATAACTACCTCCATTTCTGAATCACAATTTTTATCACAAGATAAGTTAATTGTATTCCCAAATCCTTTTACCAAGCAGGCTACAATTCGTTTTAATAACGAGAACAATCAAGTCTTTAGCTTTCGCCTTACTGACAATACAGGTAGGACGGTAATGTTCATGCAAAACATCCGCGACAATGAAGTTATTATTAAACGTTCGGGTTTGAAAACGGGGATGTATCTAATTGAATTGCAAAGTGCTAATCGAGTTATCAGAGGTAAAATCATGCTTGAATAAATCCGGGGCAGGGTGCAATATTATGTCTCCCCTATTTGCTCAGATTTACTATCACTACTGTTCGCGCGAAAAACGAACACCTGAATATTTGACATAAATAAGCAAACTTGTAATTATACCGATTAAACTCTGAATGCAGCTTCCATTAAGTTTATTTCAGTATTTGAAATATTCAGCTCATCAGCAACTTCTCGCCATTTTTGAACAGATGAAACAACCTCTGTTTTAATTCTTTCCATTTCAGATTTATTCAATCGAAAGTATTTTCCAACATTAAATGCCAAATTATAATCCAATTCATTACTATCCATATCAATATTTAATGCAAGTCCACTTTTTTCTATTGAAGGATTGATATCATATGCTGGTGAAAGTTCCCATCCTTTCTCTTTCAAAATAAATCCATGGTTTCTAAAATGATCATCGGTATTTGAGACAGCAATATTAAAAATAATTCTCCTCCACAACTGATGTAAATTCTTATCTACATCAAAGCCATAAGTACTTATAAAATCTGCAATCTCTAGATAACTAGGAATATAATCCTTTTCTCTTAGAATTTCTTCATTATAAGCTGTCATTGTCATCGCTGATGCAAAGTGAATCCTTTGAGAGCCAATTCGGTCAAATCTTTTAGTAAAAAATGTAGAATATTTTCCGGATACCTTTTGAATTACTGACTCTGCCATATTAACTTTCGCATCCAATGCAAGCAAATATGCCAAATATTCCCATTTTGCTTTATCAATAATGTCATTCTTAGCTGGAAATTTTGCTATCCATAGATTTCCTTTCTCATCAATTATATTTGCCTTTGGACGTGCTCCACCCAATGAGGAACCCGGAGCAATTAACACTGCAAGCCATTTTCTAACTTCATCGGGACTATCATCAGACTCAACTATATTGGCAGCATATTGAAGTTCCCTGATATTTGCCCAGGGAGGGGTGGGAAAATCCTTTGAATTATCTAAAAAGTCACCATTAGGCTCAAGCTTAAATCTTAGAGCACCCATTCTACTTTCGTCATGTACACCCAACAGATAATCTGTATCATACAAAATTTTTCTTCTGTTCTTTTCTTTTGAATCCAGCGCAGCTCTTCGTTTCATCAATGTTCTTCCCCAAGTATCAGGCATTGAATCAAGAAATACACCAAAATTTTCTTTACTGTTTGGAAATTGTGTTCCACTATACCAATCAATATCAGGATCAAAAACTATTCTATGCCTATTATTCAACCACTCAGATTCATATTCAAAACTAAATGACTTTCTGCCTTTTCCATAATGAGCAGAGAGAATACCCATTAATCTTGGACCACCAAGCCCAATCCAATCAGCATAAACATAAATGTTAAATCTTCCTTTACCCATTATTTCCTAGTAATTTAAGGTCTTGTAATTTCTTTCCGAATTCATCATCTGCTGCCAATTTTAAAAAATCATCCTGCAGGCCTAATACTCTAAGCACATTAAAATATGCTCCTAAGGAAACACTTGCTTCACCTTTCTCGATTTTATCAAGTGTTGATCTATGAATTCCAGCACGTTCCGATACTTGAATTATTGTCAGCTTTCGTCTTTTTCTTGCTAATTTTATATTTTCACCAAGCTGGTCGAGTATCCTCTGATATTTTGGAAAAATTATTTGATCTTTACGTTTCATCTGTCGCTTATTTTCAGCAAATATACTCATTATGTCGATAATACACAACAAATTTTTTGTTTTTTGCATTTTCGACAACTAACTACAGGTGGCTGATTGTTTCGTTTCTAATGTCAATGCCTGAAATAGGTTGACCGTTTAAAATACAAAAGTAAGTATTAATTAAAAACGGGAAATTATGGCAAAACGATCGAATTTTAAATTGACAGAATCAGAACGACGACGTCGA
>JAQIBY010000013.1 GCA_027858835.1 Bacteroidales bacterium
ATATCGCAAACCTGTGTCTCAGTTAATGCAATTACAGAGTATTTTGCAATATCATTACCGAACAACCCGCTCAAACAAATCATCCTGCCTTTTGGCACAACATCTAAAACCACAGTACCTGTCTCAGTTTCTAACTCCAACTTAACATAGCCTGACTGGACAAACATAATATGATTCACCATTGTGCCCTGTTTTACAATCGTTTCCCCTCGCTTAAACCATACTTCACTACCTTGCTTACTATCGTTAAGTGCTTCTTCAAAAAGCCGGTCGTAGCCTTCAAAGGGATTTTCACAACCTCCTACATCATAATGTAAAATCTGCTCTTTCATTCTTTTCGTATTTTAAATCACAAACTTAGAAAATATTTATGACATATGTCTATAATTTGCTATTCTTATATTTTATAATTACTTTTCAGATGTTTAAACTTTTTGCATCATCTATCGTTAATTATTTAACAGGGGATATCCCAACTTTGTTTAAATTTGTTTCGTAAAAGTTCACTTTTTATTCTTAAGCGTATGAAGTTAAAATCATTTATCGTATCGTTTATCATTTTGATGATAGTTTGGTTGCTGCTTACAAGCAGTTTTGACCTTGCATATTTGATTACGGGAGCTGTCGTTTCAGCAATATTATCTTTATTGCTTTGTAAGCGCTGCACCATTTTCAAGGGCATGAAACTGAATCCCATGGCACTGGTTTACACAATCATTTATTTGTTCGTTTTTATCTTTGAACTGATAAAGTCAAACTTAGATGTTGCCAGACGGGTCTTATCTCCATCACTGCCGATAAATCCGGGAATTGTTGAAGTGAAAACCACATTAAAATCTCCCATGGCACGCATGATTTTAACCAACTCAATTACCTTAACGCCGGGGACACTTACTATAGATATGGTTGATGACAGCATTTTCATACATTGGATTGATGTAAAATCAACCGATAAAACTGAAGCCACAGAAAAAATTGTAAAACGATTTGAAAACATAATAAGCAAAATTTATGATTAATACGATATTAATAATATCTGCCGGATTCATTAGTCTGGCATTGCTTTTTAGCCTTTATCGATTTATTAAAGGCCCATCAGTAAGCGACCGCGTGGTGTCTTTTGATATCATTACAATTAGTTCATTAACACTCATTGCATTAATCGCATACATTTCAGGACGCAGTATATATATAGATGTTGCATTAGTGTATGGATTATTGAGTTTTATTGGAGTGATAATTGTCGCAAGGTACTTAGAGCGTGGAATTTAACCCATATTTAAGCAAATTATTATGGAAACATTAGAAATTATTGGAGCATTCATTCTTTTGAGCGGGTCAATTTTTATTTTCCTGGGCTCATTGGGATTAGTAAGAATGCCGGATGTATATAATCGTATTCAGGCAGGAACAAAAGCCTCAACATTAGGGACACTTCTGAGTTTAACCGGAATTGCACTTATGACACCCTCATGGTGGTCACGATTATTACTGCTGGCGATTTTCATTATCATTACAAACCCGGTCTCTAGTCATGTATTGGCAAGAGCAAGTCATAAAGCAGGTATAAAACTGTCAAAACGAACAGTGTCAGACAAATACAAAGCATATAATCAAGCAAAAGAGGAGGCAGAGCATGGAAACGAATCTTAATATAATTCTCGCCATAGTTATTGGAGTACTGGCATTGGTTTTTGCCATTATTGCAATTTACCATAAAAAACTCAGTGTCGCGATTATTGCATCCGGTGCTGTTTCACTGATGGCATCAATACTGTTTTTGCTGCTTTCAGCTCCTGATGTCGCAATGACAGAGGCCGCAATCGGGAGTGGTTTAAGTGTAATCATATTCTTTTATGCATTAAGTAAAATCCGTAAGCAACATGATTAAAAAATTGACATTTCTAGCGCTAATTGCCGGATTCGGATACATGCTTTGGACAGGTCTGGCAAAATACAATGCCGCTGAATCCCTGAACCGGATATCATCCTATTATGCACAGGACGGCCTTGAAGAGGTTGGAGCAGCAAACCTCGTTACTGCAGTTGTGGTAACCTATCGTGGTTTAGACACGCTTGGTGAAGTAAGTATTCTATTTCTTACTGCCAGCATTCTTGGGTTTTTTCTTGTAAGCGGTAAAGGACCGAAAATTCCATTACAGGATTCAAGCGAAATTCTTAAAACAGCATCAAAACTCCTTGAACCCATTATTTTGCTTTTTGGAATTTATGTTTTCATTAATGGACATTTAACGCCCGGAGGAGGTTTTCAAGGTGGAGCAATTCTGGCATCAGCTTTAATTTTGGCTTACCTTGCAAATCCAAAAGAAGGTATCAACAAATCGATTTTCCGTATCACAGAATCAATTTCCGGTGTTGTTTTTATACTCATCGGGATTTTGGGAATTGTCCTCGCTGGCGGTTTTCTTGATAACAGAATCATTCCTGTCGGAAGTATCGGAGACTTAATCAGCGCCGGAATCATTCCTATCATTTACATTTTTGTAGGAATGAAAGTCGGAGCAGAATTGACAAGCATAGTAACTAATCTTAAACATTCACCTAAAAATAACGTTGAATGATGGCACTTGAACACATTACATTAATAATTGGCAGCTCGCTTATCCTTTTGGGCTTGTGGGGTCTGATTACTCAGAAAAATCTGATAAAAATTGTGATTAGTTTCACACTCGTAGATGCCGGAATCCATATTCTGATGATAAGTTTAGGCTACCTTAAGAATCGTACTGCACCTATTGTGGATGGCACGATTGACAATGCGGTAGAGCAAATTGTTGACCCTATTCCGCAAGCAATGGTACTTACTGCGATTGTTATCGGACTCGGAATTACAGCACTCATGCTTAGCTTTGTAATTCGCCTGGCAAAAGATAAAAATTCACTGAATGTTTCAAACTTTAAAGACTTGAAATGGTAACACCAATTTATATTATCGCAATCGCGCTAGGAATCGCTTTTAGTTTGGGATTTTTCAGCAAAGGCAGCAAAGGAATTGCCAGCAGTTTGTTTTATCTTGCCTTAACTGCGCTTACAGCTATTGCAGGACAATGGCTAATTGCATTCCTAACCGGAGACCAAAGTACAGTTGAAGTATTTACATCGGGGTTTAAACCTCCCTTTTCTATTTCACTGCAAATGGGATTTGAAGAAGCTGTCCTGTTAAGCATGATTAATATAGCAGGGCTATTAGGCGCCGTTTATTTATTCGACCAATTTAAGAAATATGGAGCACACTTAATGATCACCTATCTGCTCCTAATCATGGGTTTGGATGTGATTGTAATGACACGCGATTTATTTAACCTCTTCGTATTTCTTGAAATTGCAAGCATTGCAATGGCAGGGATGGCACTGATTACAAATGAGGGAAAATCCGTGCAGGCAGGCTTCAAATACCTAACGGCAACAGCCATTATTTCCGCATTTTTCCTGATTGGAATTATTTTCGCGTACAATTTTGGCGACTCTTTATATATTAACGAGTTACTCATGAGCGAAGGCATTCTGAAAGCCGGAATGGTTGTCAGTTTTCTAATTATCATGCCGCTTATTCTTGAACTAAAACCATTCCCTGCCAACGGATGGGGTTTAGATATGTATCAGGCGACACATCCTGCCGTAGGAGCACTTTTAAGTGGCGCATCAGTAACAGCATCTGCATATGTACTGTATAAACTCGCACCACTTGGCGGCGAAATCGGGTATCAAGTCATTGCAATACTCGGATTAATCACCTTCTTGGGATCAAATCTTGCCGGGCTCAAACAAAGTCATACCAGAAGAATGCTTGGATATTCATCAATAGCACAAACAGGACTGGTTATGATTGTTATCGGCTTACAACCTATGCTTGGTGAAATGACACTTTGGATTGCATTTAGCATTTTAATCACTAATTTTTTGGCAAAATCCGGTTTATTCTGGCTTGCAGGAATTATCAATAAAGATGAACTTAAATCTTGGGGTATCCTTCGAAAACATCCGATCTTACTTTTCCTTTTCGTGATGTTTGTAATTGCACTTTCCGGACTACCACCTTTCCCTGCATTCTTCGGAAAATGGGAACTTATTATGGCACTCGCAAATTCAGGAAATGCCTGGTGGATTGGTTTAATCCTTCTCGGTAGTTTAATTGAAGCCGTTTATCTTTTCCGTTGGGTGGGATACGGAATTAAAGATAAATCATTTGATTTCAGCATCAATTGCTCAACATACAAAACCATCCCGATTTACATTATGGGAGCCGGGCTTATTGCATTTGTCGGCTATTACCTGAATCATTATTTTGGAGATGTGGTATGGTATTTTATCCCGCTAGCATTTGCTGCGCTTATGTTTATATTAGATTTTCTGCCGGCAAAACTCAAAAACATTATCGCCATTATTGGCATGGGAGGATACGCATATTATATGTACGACCATTTTCTGGGCGTGGATAATCTGCGATTTTTCTTTGCACTGATTTTCATTGTCGGAGGTATTTTAACACTCATTCCCGGATTTACAAAATCAGGAAAACGGCTCGGATTCTATCCAGCTGCTCTGCTCATGTTTTCCGGTTTAGGAATGTTAATCTCCGCAACTGACCTATTGCAGTTTTTCATTGCATGGGAAATTATGACAATCGGTTCATACCTACTCATTATCAGAGGAAAGAACTCAATCAAACACGCATTCAGTTATATGCTGTTTTCACTTGGTGGAGCCTTTACAATGCTTGCAGGTTTTGCCTTTGCGCAAAGCGGAAACCCCGGAATTGGACTGGAAGTCTTATCAAACATGAATTATTTACCCGGACTTGCAGCTGCTTTAATCGCCATCGGGTTTATGACAAAAACTGCATCCCTCGGATTGCACATTTGGTTGCCCGGAGCACATGCCGAAGCTGAAAGCGATGTTTCACCAATGGTTTCAGCCATTCTACTGAAAGCAGGAGTTTTCGGAATAATTCTTTTATTCATCGGAATTGGCGCAGAAGCTGCAACAAATCATCCACTAACTTATACGCTTGGATGGCTCGGTGCATTGACAGCATTGATTGGAAACCTCGGAGCTGCATTTCAGGAAGATGCAAAACGCTTGCTTGCATGGTCAAGTATCGGACAGCTAGGATACATCTTGTTTGCATTCTCAATCATGACGCATCTTGGATGGTTGGCAGGATTAACATATACTGCAAATCATGCTGCATTTAAAGCCATCCTTTTCCTCGGAATCGGTGGTGTCGTATTCCGCACTAAAACCCATAACATGTACGAAATGGGTGGTTTAATCAAAAAAATGCCTTTAACTTTCATTACCGTTTTGTTTGCGATTATTACACTGGCAGGAATTCCACCTTTGTCAGGATTTGCCGGAAAATGGTTGTTCTACAACGCTGTCATCATGAAAGAATGGTATTTGCAGGGCACCATAGTTTTCTTTGCCGGAATCATAGCTTTCTTATATAGTTTCAGAATATTATACGCAGTTTTTCTAGGGCATCTGAAAGATAAACATCGAAAAATCAAAGAAGCTCCGATATGGTATCTCATACCACAATTCTTACTAATGGGCTTTATTATGCTTTTCAGTATGCAACCGGAGTTAATCCTGCGTCCTTTCGGAGATATGATTTCCGCATACTTTCCCACTGACGCTTTAACCTGGGATAACGGAACTGCACTCACTAGTTTGGGTTACTGGAACGGATTCCGCGTTGGCGTGATTATTTTCATCCTGTTTGGAATTCTCTTCGGATGGTTATTTCTCACAAGTCGTAAAGTCAAAAAAATTAAATCATTCAATATTGTATATGCAGGTGAGGCACCTGAACGTCCTGAAACAACTCACATGGCGCACAATTTGTTTGCCGGATATAATAAAGCACTCGGATTTTTAGTTGCTCCGGGAATCACAAACATCTGGAAATGGATTGATGAGTCAACACACGACCTCGGAGATTTTATCCGAAGAATTTACACAGGAAACGCTCAAACCTATCTTGTGCACATTGTGGCTTATACAGTAATAGTATTTATGTTGATAAACTTTAGTATCTGATGGAAAATATTGCCGCTAAATTATTATGGACATTTTTAGGACTTCTCATTGTCCTGAATTGGGGCATGTTAAAGACCTCAATAGTTAGAAAAATTGTGGCTCGTGTCGGTGGACGCTATGGCATTCGCTGGTATCAGCCCTGGATTAATCTGATAAAATTATACGGAACAAGAGGTCAATTATCACATGGTGTCATGTTTTATTTAGGTCCCGTTTTCCGGATTGCCGGCGGAGTCGGTTTATTTCTCTTTATGCCGCTGATTTTTGGAGACCCGAGATGGAGCAATTTCGCATTTGCAGGAGACTTAATTCTGCTGCTTTATTTCAAATTTTTCGGAATGCTCGGCATGGCGCTCGGTGCAGGAGAAGGAGGACATCCTTATTCCGCTATCGGAGTGAGTCGTGGATTATCTCAATACACAACCGTAGAAATTCCATTCACACTGGGAATAATTGCACTTGCCGTTCAATATGATACGCTCAGCCTCACAGAAATGGTAGCAGCACAACAAGGTGGAATCGCAAATTGGACAATTGTTACAAATCCAATTGCCTCGGCCGCACTTTTATTCTCCATGCTTGGGATATTTATGCACGCCCCATTTGATTTAGTCAAAGCACCAAATGAAATTCCAATTGGTCCCCCAACTGAATATCATGGTTCTTATCTTGGTGTATTACGCACCAATGCAGCAATCATGCACATCACTGAAGCCGTATTATTCATGAACTTATTGTTCGGTGGTGCAAACAACTGGATAGAACTGATAATCAAAACATTCCTCATATACTTTATTACCGTATTTATCGGCGTGGTATTTCCGCGATTCAGGATTGAGCAATCGGTTCGGTTTTTCCTCGGAGTACCCTTAATTTTAGGAATATTGGCAATTATTTTAATAATGTAAACTATGTCAGAAGAAACAAAACATAATAATCAACCGGAAAACACAGAGGAAAGCAATAAATTTCCGAAAGAACACTTGCAAAAACGCACGGTTTACTCTCCGGATGGTGAAAAAATTGAAATTGATCCTTTGCAGGATTATTATCTGCAGGACAGACCTGAGCGACGAGATCCGAGATATCGTGTCGTTGAAAAATTCCTGAATTGGGCACGATCAGAATCCTTATGGATACTCGGATTTGGAACCGGATGCGGCAGTATTGAACTACCACCGCTGACAACTCCGCGCTTTGATGCATTCCGCTTTGGAATTGCAATGCGACCCACCCCGAGACAATCCAATGTTTTCATTATCTCAGGATATATGTCAATTAAAACCTTGAAACGTGCAATTCGCTCTTACGAACAAATGCCAGACCCGAAATATGTTGTGGCACTGGGCTCATGTACGATCAATGGGGGAATGTATTTTGATTCCTATAACACCATTAACCGCTTAGATAAATATATGCCGGTAGATGTGTATATTGCAGGATGTATGCCTCGTCCGGAAGCGCTGATTGCAGGATTCAACAAACTGAAACAAAGAATTAAAGAAGGCAGAGCCGAAGGTGCAAATGAGTATGTTCAACGATTTGATGAGTACAAAGCGAATCAGAAACAAATCATCAAAGACTGGAACATGCCGGATTATAACTGGTAAACCCGAAAATATTCGATTATGAAAGAGATATTAGAACGAATAAATCAACAATTCAACTGCTCGGCACATGAACATCAGCCGGAAAACCTTTCATGGGTTCAGCTTGACAAAAAACAGTTGGTTCCTTTGCTATCCTATTTAAAGCATACTGAAAATTTCAGCCATTTTGTCTTGTTAACCGCTGTTGATTGGATTGAAAACAATGAATTTCAACTCAATTATTTGTTAACAAATCATGAGCTTCATCAAGACATTGCAATTCGTGTTATGATTCCACGTGACGAACCGGAAATGATAACCGCACATCATCTGTGGCAACAAATTGCAACTTATCAGCGTGAAATTAACGAGATGTACGGAATTAATTTCCCGAACAGCCCGAGAGTGAATGAAAGTTTCTTGCTTGAAGGTTGGGAGGGCATCCCTCCCATGCGCAGAGAATTTGATACAAAAAAATATTCTGAAGAGACTTTCTTCCCGCGTCCAAGACAGGAAGGAAAAGACCCTCAAACTCATATGAAACAAAAACTATATCCGGATGAAGAATAAACTATTCAACATAAGCCCCGACCGAAGTAAATACCCAACAATCGGCAAAGACGGAAAACCGGAAATTGACCTTTCCTCAGGAAAGTTTGTAAAGATCTGGCAAGGTCCGAATCACCCTGGAGTAACAGGAAACATGTCACTAGAACTCACCGTAAGCGGCGATGAAGTTGTCGATGCAAAAACTCATGTGGGATATTTACATCGTGGGTTTGAAAAACTTTTTGAGCGCAGAAAATACATTCAGTGTTTTCCCACAAGTATACGCATGTGTGTTCCAGAAGCAGATTCTAATGAATATTGTCTTGCTGTCGGAACTGAAAAACTTGCCGGAATCGATGTTCCTGATAGAGCGAAATGGTTACGCATGTTGACTTTGGAAATGTCAAGATTGCAAATGCTTTTACGTATTGTCCCCGGACAAGGAGGAACCATGGGACTCGGAATTGGTGTTCAATGGGGAATGTATTTGCGCGATTTAATTCTCGACCGCTTTGAAGAACTCACAGGCGGACGGATTTATCACATGTACATTCTTCCCGGTGGGGTTCGTGGTGGTTTACCCGAAGGTTTTGAAACGCGTTTGGAGGAAAACTTGAAAGATATCGAAAAATTTGTTCATCGAATTGATAATGTGTTGTACCAAAACGCCGTGTTCAGAAAACGTGCAATGGGTGTCGGATATTTGGACCCATCATGGGTAGATGAATATGGAGTTGTTGGATCAAACGCCAGAGCAGCAGGCTTTAAACGCGATGTCCGTAAAGACAATCCGTATTTATTTTATGAACAATTAGATTGGGAAGTTCCCATAAAAACCGAATCAGACATTTACACCAGAGCAAGAATTCGTTGGTACGATTTGCAAGTTACAATAGACCTGATTCGACAAATCTTAGCGAAAATCCCAAAAACCGGTGATGTCAGAGCAAAAACTCCAAATGTAATGCATTGGAAAATCCCGGCAGGGCAAACTTATGTAAAATCTGAATCATCTCGAGGCGAATTTGGCTTCTTTATGGTTTCTGACGGAACAGATAAACCCAGACGGATAAATTTACGCGGACCAAGCTACACGCACGCTGTCCCATTGTTGGAACGCATGCTGATTAATACAAATATCGCAGACGTTGGTGCTTTAATGGTGTCACTGCAAACTTGTCCACCGGAGATTGAGAGATAGTTTGAGGTTTGAGGTTTGAGGTTGGAGGTTGGAGGTTGGAAGTTGGCACAAAGTAGGCGACTGAGGAGAGTCGAGGAACGAGGCTCATCTCGAAGGCGACGGAGAAAGTTGAGGTTTAGAGAATGTAAAATGAAATAATATGGCAACTATAAGCAATTTTGAAGATCTTGAAATTTGGCAAAAAGCCAGAAATATCTGTAAGATGGTTTATGCTTTTTCTCAAAAACCTGATTTTTTTGAAAACACGCCATTGAGACATCAAATTTTAAGATCGAGTGGATCAATTATGGATAATATTGCTGAAGGATTCGAAAGAGAAGGAAGCAAAGAACTTATTTATTTTTTGTCAATTGCTAAAGGATCATGTGGTGAATGTAGATCTCAAACATATAGGGCACTGGATCAAAACAATATTTCTCAAATTGAATTTGATGAATTGTACAAAATGCTAGCAGTAGAAAGTAAGCAGATTAATAAATTCATATCTTATTTGAAAGAATCAAAGATAAAAGGAAATAAATTTAAATAGATATTAATTGAGCAGTTAGAATTGAACTTCAAACCTCTAACCTCAAACAAATACAAACAATATTATGAGCTTAAAACATATCATTAAACCATTCTCCGCATGGAGTAACGTTTTTCGCGATCCGGTTACGGTTAAGGACCCGCTGAATGATCGTCCGGGAGCAGCAAGGTACAGAGGTTTTCACCAAAATGATATTGAATCCTGTATCGGATGCGGCGCATGTTCTACAATTTGTGAAAATGAAGCAATAAGCTTGGTTCCCGTTGACGGAATTGAAACCAAAGAAGGCGATAGTGGTCTCCGTCCCCTCGTTGATTACGGACGCTGCTGTTGGTGCGCATTATGCGTTGATGTCTGCTCAACAGAATCATTAAAACTGTCGAACCATTATACATGGGTAGGCGAAGATCCCGAAGCCTTCAAATTTATTCCCGGTGTTGATAAAATGCCTTGGGATGAAGAAGAATTAGGTTGGAAACGCCCCGAAGACAATTATGAATTGAATAATTTCAAACGCATATCAATGCTGGAACTTACTCCTGAAGCCCGCGACAAATCGTTCATTGAAATTGTTAAAGGATATAGCAAACAAGAAGCTCAGGAAGAAGCCGACAGATGCATTGAATGCGGACTTTGTATTTCAACTTGTCCCGCTCACATGGGAATTCCCGAGTACATTGCCGCAATTCGTGAAGATGACATTAACGAAGGCTTTAAGAAATTGTATGAAACCAATCCGCTGCCCGAAATATGCGGCCGTATTTGCACCCACAAATGTGAAACGGTTTGCGCCATGGGACATCGGGGCGATCCACTTTCTATCCGCTGGCTGAAACGATATATAGCAGACCAGATTGAAAGCGATGATTACAAAAAAGTGCTTGAACTGGACAGCATCGAAAATAAAGATCAAAAAGTTGCAATTATTGGGAGTGGTCCTGCCGGATTATCAGCTGCTTATTATCTCCGAAAACTGGGATATCAGGTTAAAATTTTCGAAGCTCTGCCGGAAGCCGGAGGAATGATGCGTTATGGAATCCCGGAATATCGTCTTCCTTACGATCAACTTGATAAAGACATTAATCTCATCCTCAACCTAGGCACTGAAATACAATACAATACACGTATCGGTAAAGACATCAGCATGGAAGAACTGCAAAAATCTTACGATGCAGTTTTTGCAGCAACCGGTTTGCACGATGGTCGCAGTACACGTATCCCGGGCACAGACCACGAGCATGTATATATGGCTGCTGATTTGTTGCGTGACATTACCTCGAGCAAAGAAATTCCGGTAATGGAAAAAGTTCTTGTCATCGGTGGTGGTAACGTAGCAATGGATATTACCCGCTCCATGGCAAGATTGCAAAATCAAAAATTCGGACGCGTTCAAGTCATCGCCACTGCATTGGAAGGTGAAGAAATTTTGCCGGCTGATCGTGAAGAAATCGTGGAAGCTCGCGAAGAACAAGCAGTTATTAATCCGGGTTGGGGCCCGACAGAAATCGTTATTGAAGACGGGAAACTCAAAGGATTATTAGTACAACGTTGTCTCTCTGTTTTTGATGAAAATGGCGGGTTCGCTCCCAAATTTGATCCAGAAGACACCGATTTCTTCCCTGCCGATATGGTAATTGAATCCATCGGACAAGGAGCAAATCTATCGTACATCCCGCAATCCGTAAAAGATGAGTTGGAATATACTGACAGAGGTCGGATAAAAGTGGACAGCCACTTCCAATCATCTGCAAAATGGCTTTTCTTCGGTGGTGATATTATTGAAGGACCGGATGTCATTCATGGTATTGCGAACGGTCACAAAGCTGCAATAGGAATTGATCAGTTTATTCAGGAAACACAAAAAAAATAAAACTATGGCAAATCTGACAAGCGAATATATGGGCTTAAACCTCCCATCACCAATAATAGCAGGAAGTTCCGGATTAACGGATAATCTTGAAAAAATCAAGGAAATTGCTGAAGCCGGAGCCGGAGCCATTGTGCTAAAATCACTCTTTGAGGAGCAAATCAATATGGAAGTTGAGGCTCAGGCAGTTAACAATATGTATGGCAATTATAACGATGTCGAAAATTATGTTTCATTTTACACAAAAAAACATAATCTCAACCAATACATCAAACTCATTAAGGATGCAAAAGCTGCAGTTGACATTCCGATTATTGCAAGTATCAACTGCATTTCAGCGGGTGAATGGACAAATTTCACCAAAGAAATTGAAATGGCCGGAGCCGACGGATTGGAGCTGAATATGTTCATACTCCCGTCAGATCCACAATTAACAGGCTTTGAAATTGATAAGAATTATTTCGAAATCATCCGAAAAGTTTCAGCAGTAACTGATTTACCCCTCGCGGTGAAAATGTCCTGGTATTTTTCATCCTTAAGTCGTCATATGGTTGAAATTTCAAAAATTGACAGCGTAAAATCCATTGTGCTATTTAATCGCTTTTATAATCCGGATATTGATTTGGAAAATGAAACCGTCAATAGTGGACATATCTATTCCGTTCCGGAAGAAAATGCAATGTGTTTACGCTGGGTTGGTGCACTTTACGGACATGTAAAAAGTGATATCGCCGCTACAATGGGAATTCATGATGGAGAGTCTGCATTAAAAAACATTCTGGTCGGAGCATCCGCAGTGCAGATTGCATCAGTACTTTACAAACAAGGTCCTGAAGCGATTACAAAAATGAATCAGCGAATCAATGATTGGATGGATGAAAAAGGATATGAAAACCTCGATGCATTTAGAGGCAAATTATCGCAACAAAACATAAAACGCCCAATGATTTACGAGCGGGCACAATTCATGAAATATTACTCAGAACATCGATAGTTTTTTTTATTTTCAGGGTTTTAGGAATAATTCTCATAAGCGTGTTTCTGTGATTAACATTAAGTATTATGAAGATAACATTGATAATACAATTTGAGTGTGATTGATTATTTATTTGGACAGGTATAAATACCCTTGTTTGTAAGAAAATAGAAGCATATCTTTATGACATAGACTTATTATTAACTTAAACTAAAGTAATTATGAAAACTAAATCAATTATTTTGGCTATGCTAATGCTTTCTATGTTTGCATTTATTAGCTGCGAAGATGAAACTACACAAACTAGTATTGTAGAAAATGATTCAAACGAACTAGCGTTGAAATTAACAGAACCTGAACCTGGTGTCAATGTTGTGTTTTTGAGAGGGACAATTAGACGAGCAATTTATCAGCGGCCGAGGGATGGTAAAATTTGTGATTGTATGGAATGTTTTGGAATCTGTGATGTGCGATTTGTCAATCCTTTTGGGAGTACTGCTGATCCAAACACAGCACCGATTATCATAACAGTAGATACTATTTGTGATGCTAATTATATTTATATTTGTGAAAACGAATCATTTTTTGAATCTGAATTTGGAGTTGACAATGAAGTAGAAGTGCCATCAGAAGCACTAAGGAATACTGATTTAACCGAGCTCACAATAAAAAATGGACTGTACACTTATACTCAGGAATATGATACTCTACGCTACAACAATAATGATTATATTTATTATGGAATTGTTGAAGTAAATGTTGATGCAAAATTCAAATAAATGAGAAAAACAAAACAGCTAATCTATATACTATTAACAATTTGCGTTTCAGCTTTAAGTTGTACAAATACTCTTCGAATAAGGATTAACAAACCGCGGAGTGAAAAAACAATATTAAGAGACATTAACAAGTATAAACTTGACGGACTTAATCACTACATGGCTTCTAATGTGTATGTCGAGAACTATTTTAAATTTAAAGACCAAAATATTGCAGTAAGTCCCGTTGACTATGCAAACTTCTGTTTGTTTTTTAATAAAGATGGGTATTTATTAAAAGAAAAAAAACCTTTAGTTTGTAATAGTGGCGGCTGTAGTAGCAACCCTTATGGTCTATTACATCGACTTAAGAAAGATAGCACCTTTAATCTATCTGATGATAATTTGATTGAGATTGATTCCAATTTTAATATTATAGATTATGTTAATAGGAATGAGATTTATGCTTTTAATGATAGCTTGGAATTAAACTTTGAAGATAATGATTATTTGGCAATATTGCACTGGGGTGTATTTTGTAATTGTTTCAATAAAAACACAAAATACAACATGAAATATCTTTCTAATCTCAATTTGCCAATAAAAACAATTTATCTCAATGTTGATTTTAAAAAATGAATCAAGAAGGGAGGGAGCTTTATTAAGCTCCCTTCTGATTTTTAACACAATCCAAATATCATTATGCAGCAATTAAACGCTCAGCCTAAGAGTAATTCTCAACCTAAGTCTATTTGATTAGGGGAAATTTACAAGACTAAACAGGTGGTTCGGGAGGTTTCCTGTATTGTTTCTTTTCAGACAATTTTCGCTTATTCTCAAGCCGTTTTTTCTTTTCTACTTTAGGAACTTTCGTTTCTTTTCTAGGCTTTTCTTCTTTTAATGCATCCCTTAAAACCTCAATAAACCGCTCAATCAATTCCGCTTTGTTTGCAGATTGACTTCGACTCGTTTCACAAGCCATCTGCAAAACTTCATCTTTCGTTAATAAATTTGCTGCATTTTCAATCAAGCGCTCCTTTTCATCATCCGTTAAAAAAGCCGACTGTCTGATATCAAATGCCAATTGCACTTTCGTTTCGGTTTTATTCACATGCTGACCGCCTTTCCCGCCACTTCTACTGGTTTTAAAGGAAAGTTCCTCAAGTATTGCCGGTATGTTTATCTCAAAAGACATTGGTCTCAAATAAATTAAAACTCCGACTGCGCAGCCTGAGCCGTATTACTGACTTCAGAAGTTTCATTAAACTGAACATCCGGATGCGACTCTTTAACCACTTTTAACACCCACTCATTTTCAACCATAAAGACCGGAGTGTTTGTTTTATCATACGCAATGTGATTCGGACGGGTTTTAATCAGTTCATCAATTTTTTTCGGATCATCTGCAGATAACCAACAGGCTTTCTGATAAGATAATTGCTGAAACTCGCAGGTGGCATTGTATTCATGCGCTAAGCGATAAACAATTACTTCATATTGCAATTCGCCCACTGTCCCAATAATTTTTCGATTTCCGGGCTGTTGGACAAATAATTGTGCAAGTCCTTCTTCAACAAGCTGGCTTAAGCCTTTTTCCAGCTGTTTTGATTTCGCCGGATCTTTATTTATCGCTTCTTTTAGAATTTCCGGTGAAAAACTTGGAATTCCGGTAATATGCAGCTTTTCTCCTTCAGATATAGTATCCCCGATTTTAAGGTTTCCGGTATCAAATAATCCGATAACATCTCCGGGATAGGCTTCATCAATAGTACTTTTTGCATTTGCCAAAAATGTTGCCGGTGCAGAAAATCGCAAATTTTTATTTAATCGGGTATGATAGTACAATTTATTACGCTCAAATCTCCCTGAACAAACCCGCAAAAATGCCATGCGATTACGATGTTTCGGATCAATATTCGCATGGATTTTAAATACATATCCGCTAAATTTCTTTTCATCAGGATACACATCCCGCTCCAGCGTTTTTGCGAATGTCGGAGGAGGTGCAATGTCAACGAAAGTTTCAAGCAATTCAGGAACACCGAAATTATTAAGCGCGCTACCGAAAAATACCGGAGCCAAATAGCCTTCTCGATAAAGGGAGGTATCAAAATCATCAAATAATTCAAGTGCCAGCTCTCTATCTTCAATTAGATTTTTCAGGTTTTTTCCGCCGATAAATTCTTCAAGCACATCATCTTTCAAGCTTTGTGTTTTATAATGACTTTCAGCAAGACTTGTTTTTTCAGACTGATACAAGGTCACGCTTTCATCGGTCAAATTAAACACACCTTTAAACCGATCACCACTACCTATTGGCCAGGTAAACGGACATGCAGTGATTTTCAGCTCCTCTTCCAACTCTTCAATCAAATCAAATGCATCTTTGCCGACCCGATCCATTTTATTGACAAAAATCATCACAGGAGTCGCACGCATCCGACACACTTCCATGAGTTTTCGGGTTTGTTCCTCAACACCTTTTACGCTGTCAACAACAAGAATTACGCTATCCACGGCGGTAAGTGTCCGATAGGTATCCTCAGCAAAATCTTTATGACCGGGAGTATCCAGAATGTTAATCACACAATCCCTGTAATTAATTGTCATCACGGAAGTTGCAACAGAAATACCACGTTGTTTTTCAATTTCCAAAAAATCGGACGTTGCCGTTTTCTTAATTTTATTATTCTTTACTGCACCGGCAACTTTTATGGCACCACCCAAAAGTAGCAACTTTTCTGTTAAAGTCGTTTTTCCTGCATCAGGATGCGATATAATGGCAAATGTTCGTCTTCGTTTTATTTCTTTTGATAATTCCATACTTTATTTCTCACGGATTAAACGCCTCACTAGTGTTAATAAACAAAAAACCAATTAGTTAAGATTTCTGTCAGATTGAATTTATATTACAAATTCAACTTATTTTCACTATGCTTTCTTTCAGTTTACAAAACTACACTAATTTAATGAATTGGGAAATTTTGCATCAAGTACAAATGTGTTTTCACTAAAAAAGTCTTACTGTAAACTTTGTGGGAGAAAATGAAAACATAGCAAATATCTTGGTTTGCGAAACACGGCTTCTTTGTCCTGTTTCAAACGGATATGCAGAACTTCTGAGTTGTACCGAGGAGAGTCGCAAAGATGCAGATTTTTTCCTTAGCGGTTCTCTGCGCTTCTTATGCGAAACTCTGCGTTACTAATTTATCAACTCAATCATTAACTGCATCTCGTTTAGTTAAAAATAATCCAAAATAATCCCTATTCTTAAAAATATGACGTTTTTCAATCTAACGGTATAGAAGTAAGGTTTTTTTGACCTTCACCATCTTGTTAACATCGTAAAATCAAGCAAATTGTTAATAAGCTAAATAGCCGCATTATCGACTTGAATTACCAAAGAATATGCAGGGATTTATTTGTTAATATACTGTTGATAATCAAGTGAATTCATTGTGAATTTAAAAAGGCTATAAAACTTGACAAAGGGGGTGTCAATCATGTATATTTGAAACACAGGTTAGAGATAAAGCCTGCTGAAATGGTTCAAATGTTTTGAAGAATCTTTTCTACGGATAAGAGAGTTCAAAGCAGGATTTCAGGAAACATTCCGGTGCGAACCGAAATGATAACAAGAAAACCCACCATGAAAGCCTGGTGACAAACCAAAAGCAGAGATGCTGATGGTGAGCGCTCCGAGATGGAAACAACAAGGTGAAATCCCTTTGAATTGAAATCCGGCATTCAGGAAGCAAAGCAGAAATCTTAGGATGACTGTGGAGAAAAAGCTTAAAACTGAGCAATCAGTAAGAGCGAATGAATGAAAAATCCGAAAATGAGCTTAGTGCTCAGGACGGAAACGCTGACTCAAAAGAATTCTGAAACAAGAATTTGAGAGGAAAGAAGGCAGAACTGTAAATCTGGCAGAATGTGGAGCTACGGCAAAGTATTTCTGGAGGGAACATCAACATGGTGTTCCCTTTACTGTTTTTATGAGGTGGTAGGTTTTGGATCAAGCAAACTGTCTGTGAATTCACACCCAAAAATCCTCAAGAAACCGCATTCGCCTTTTTAGCGACATAAAGAATTTCCCCTTTCGGAAGTCGGTATCGGTCAATTTCCTCATCGGAAAATTCATCAATAAATCGATTTTCATCTACATCAAACCCTGCTGATGCGAGCCGCTTGCCGTAATCTAATCCGTGCCAACGCACATGATCATATTGTCCGAAAATTCGTTCGCGTTCTTTGGGGTCAATTATGCTGAGATCTTCATGTGTTTCTTTGTAAGTGTAATTAATCGGAACCTGCAATAAAGCCCAGCCACCGGGTTTCAACACCCGTAAGACTTCTTGCATTGCCTTGATATCACTTTCAACATGCTCCATGACATGATTGCAAATCACTACATCAAAACGATTATCCTCGAAAGGAATATCCATGATGTCCATTTTTACATCCGCAATCGGACTCAATAAATCGCCAGTGGTGTAATCCAGATTTTCCAATTTCTTAAATCGCTCTAAAAACGGCTGTTCCGGAGCAACATGCAGCAATTTATTCGGGGCAGTAAACAAATCAGTTCTATGCTCAAAATAAAGCCACATTAATCGATGTCTTTCCAGCGATAAACACTTGGGACATAGTCGGTTTTCGGCGCCTTTGTTTCCATAAGGCAACATTTTGCGGAATTCACCCCCACAAATCGGACAGCTATGATTTTTCCCTTTATAAAACGGCAAAATCAGCCATCGAAAAATATATGACATTCTAATTAGCCAAGGTCTCGGGATATGTCGAACTAAAAATCGTATAAACTTTCGCATGTATCAAATTTTATCATCACAAACACAACGACCCGTCTGCCAATTTTATTTGATTAAAAGGCGGGCAGGCAAGCATCAAAGATACATTGAAATTTTTATCTGAACGATATATTTTAGAAATATCCGTGCAAAACCTTCATCGACGTGAGTTGCCTCCGCGCTTGGGTCTTGATTCTTTTTTCCGACGGTTAGCAAAAAACTCCTGTTTCTTCTTGATTTTCTCCTTTTCAAACAGCTTTTTCTCAGCGTTTGTCATGGGTTTTTCAGTTTGCGGATACGGATGTTCAGAAACTACCGGGATGGTAATTTTTATTAATTGCTCAATCTCTTTAATAAAACTATTTTCTTCAGGTTCACAAAGTGATATAGCATTCCCGAGTTCTCCTGCCCTACCGGAACGCCCAATGCGATGCACATACGTCTCCGCAATATTAGGAATATCGTAATTTATGACATATTGTAATTTATCAATGTCAATACCACGAGCCGCTATATCGGTAGCAACAAGCACACGAATTTCACCTGCTTTAAACTGACTTAAAGCTTTCTGACGCTGATTTTGGCTTTTGTTTCCATGAATTGCAGCTGCTTTTATTTTTTGCTTGCTAAGATTTTTGGCAATCCGGTCTGCACCATGCTTTGTCCTGGCAAAAAGTAAAACCTGATCCATATCATCATTCTTTAAAACATGAATCAATAGGTCTGGTTTGTCAGACTTATTCGTGTAATACAGTTTCTGTTGCAGAGTTTCAGCGGCAGATGACACGGGACTAACCATGATTTTTTTCGGTTGTTTCAGAATTTTACGTGACAAATCCACAATATTCGACGGCATGGTAGCCGAGAAAAATAAAGACTGGCGTTTTGCAGGTAAAAGCGCAATAATTTTCCGGATATCATGAATAAAACCCATATCCAGCATACGATCTGCTTCATCAAGCACAAAGTACTCAATATCTTTTAAGCGGATATAACCTTGTTGAATTAAATCCAACAAACGACCAGGAGTTGCGATTAGCACATCAACACCCTGTTTTACTGCATTGACTTGTTTGCCTTGCGGAACACCGCCAAAAACGACGGTATTGCGGATACCAGTATAGCGTCCGTAATTTGTAAAACTTTCGCCGATTTGTATTGCTAACTCACGAGTCGGAGTAACAATTAAGGCTTTTATTTTTTTCGATTGATGCGCATTTCGCGAATCTTCGTACAAATGTTGAAGGATTGGAATAGCAAATGCCGCGGTTTTCCCTGTACCAGTTTGCGCACTGCCCATCACGTCGTGACGAGCTAAAATAATTGGAATTGCTTTTTCCTGAATTGCTGTGGGTTCAATATAATGTTCGTCGTCGAGAGCATCTAATATTGGTGGGATAATTTTGAGATCTTTAAATTGCATGTTGTAAATAATAAATTCCCGTTTTATTTTTTGTGGGAATCCTCCAAAAGTGGAGTGGTAAATAAATTGGGACAAATGTACGCATAATAAAGGGCAATCCCGCATTTATTCATAAACATCGCAAACAGTTTGCTGTCAATACGACACAGCGACAATTCAAAAATTGCGACTTGGCCTCTCATCGGTTTTATCGGGTAAAAACGTCAGATAATATCGGGGGTTGTGTTTTTTTTTGAGATGTATCATCCCTAAAAAAGAATAACAACAAAGCGATTCCTTAAAAATCAACAGAAACAAATTCCGCTTCAGCTTTAATTTCCGTTTCCATGGCAATAACTTGATAATTCTTAAAGCAGATGCTCACATCCATCATTTCACCACCCTCTAATTTTTTCACGTTTTCTTCACCAAGTGCATTATGAAAAGCATCAGTATTGGTGAAAGTCGTCCACATGTACAGAGGCTTTTGCATCTCATCTATAACAATTTGTGCTTTATCCCGAGTTACTTCATTTGGGGTGAAATCTATGCCATCAGCCATGCCGAGGCTAAGTTTTCCGTCGAAACAGAAATCACCCTTCAACATAAATCCAAATACAAATTTCTCCTGATAATCAACAGATTTTACTTCATGACCCAAAATAATATCGCCAAGTTCAATTTTAGCAGGATTTATTTTTACCGGTGCGATAGAAGTTTCACTGACAGGTCCCTCCTGCGTATCCGTTTCAACAGTCTTATTTTGAGTATCACTCGTATTCTGTTCCGTATTTTCAGATATTTCAGTTTTATTTGACTGATTGTTCTGACATGATGAAATGAGACCAAACAGCAGACCGATAATCAATAAAGGCAATAATGACTTCATAGCAAACTAGTTTTAATTAGTTTGTAAACATACGAAAAAAACAAGTAGAAATCGAAACGATTATTTTGAACTTTTTCTAAAAAAAACAGTTATCTTCACAATTCATTTCCCACAAAATTAAGGGAGTATTTGTTGAGTTTGACAAGGAAATTTATATAATTATCCGGCACTCAGTAGTGTATTTTACATGGAAAAATTGAGTAAGCACATATCAACTCGTAATTTTAATGCCTTTGTCTGGCATGCGAGCTTTCTGGCAATTGCCAAAAACTTCATGGATGTTGATACCATCATTCCGTCCATGCTGATAAAATCCGGCGGAACAAATTTCCAGCTGGGGTTGCTTACTGCAATAATGGTTGGAGGCGCAAGATTTTCGCAAATTCTGTTTATCGCACCAATTTCAGGCGCACAACGTAAAAAACCATTGCTTTTGGGAGCCATTAATCTACGGATTCTCACATTATTCGGCATGGCACTTTTGTTTGCGTTTTCCGGAAATTTATCTGGAGAATTGATTATTCCGCTTATTTTTATCATCATCACAATTTTCTCATTTTCAGGAGCATTTGCCAATATACCTTACACAGATATCCTCGGAAAATCCGTACTTCCGGCACGGAGAAAGCAATTTTTCTCATTGCGCACAATCATTAGCAGCGCAGGAATTTTTGCATCTGCCTTTTTAGTTCGCGAAATACTGAAAAGCAACGAATACCCTGGAAATTACACCAAAGTTTTCGCTTACGCGGGACTTTTTCTCGGCATTGCTTCATTGGGATTTTGGCGTGTTAAAGAATTCATCCCGGAAGGGTTCAAATCCGTTCGCATAGGTATCAAATCAATTATCCCGACAATAAAATCCAATCAACGATTAAAATGGTATTTACTAAGTATCAATACTTTAGGAATAGGCTACGGAATGTTGCCGTTCATCCTGCTTTATGCAAACCATAACCACATGCTGGATTCAGCAAACGGAGTCGGCAATTTATTGCTAGCAAAAACGCTGGGAGTGATTGTGTCGGGTATCTGGTTATACTTTCGAAACGACAAAGCTAAATATCATCAAATGATGATGTTAATGATTGGCTTAGGAATCAGCTTTTCGCTGCTAGTGCTTTTCTTTCCGACTGCAGGACTCGCTTATTTAATAAGTTTTTTCATTGGAGGCATATTTTTAAGCCTATATCAAATTGTAATTAACGGCGTATTGCTTGAAATAAGCGACATTAAAAACCGCAGCCTATTTACCGGAATTTCCGGTGCTGGTAGCATTTTACCTGTTATTTTTCCCTTATTCGGCGGGGTGTTGATTTCACTCATCGGATTTTACGGATTTTTTGCGTTATTTATTATCCTAATTGGGCTATCATTCTTTTTTATTCGAAAACTAAACTGTCAAAATTAATATGAAAGTACTATTTTTATACTGCGAGGATTTTTCTTATGAAGCAACGATTAAGACATTGGATTTTGTCCCTGAAGCGAGTGGCAAAAAAAGTTTTCAAAATGTACAAACAGCCTTCATTCATGTTGAAGATGGAGACGAGGAAAACGAAGCCTCCTTGTTTAAGAAGGTAGTAAAACAGCTCAAATGGATATTGAAGAAGAATGAAACCAATCAGCTGATTATCCATTCCTTTGCGCATTTGGCGGAAACTAAAGGCGATCCGAAATTCACTTATGAGTTTCTGAATAAATTGGAAAAACGCATGGCGGATTCAGGGTTTGAAACCCATCAAACTCCCTTCGGACACTTTTTAAATTTGCATATGGATGCTCCCGGCTTTTCACTGGCAAGGGTTTTCAAAAGTTTTTAAAATGAAAAGCTGCTGAACACTGTTGTAATGTTCGGCTTAACAGCTATGCTTCAGGCGCAAACAAACAGCTACACTCCCATTGGTCATTTTCACACGCCCTACACAACGAAAACAGGAGCCACGAGACAAGGAAGCCTAAGCCCTGACAGAAAGGGATACATTGTTTTGGACAGTATTTATCTGGATGCACTTACCATGCTAGATTGGTTTGAATACATTATTGTGCTGTATCATTTTGATAAAGTCAGTGGCTGGGAATCCTATGTTCAACCACCGGGCAGCAATCATGCGCATAATTTCGGATTATTCAGCACCCGCATTCCAAAACGTCCCAACCCAATCGGATTTACCATTGTAAAATTAGAACGCATTGCCCGAGACACACTTTTTTTGAGCGGAGTTGATGCATTTGACGGCACACCTGTCCTCGACATTAAACTACTTACCTTCGATGGACATGATTCACTCTCCGCAAAACGAGCTGATAGAAATTGAATTCGGACATCATGATGAGGATTTCATCAATGACAGTACGTTTTACCGATAATAAACGTTTCATTCATCTTCTTGAACTCCCGATACTCTCCCTAAGCGGAGGCATACATACAGAAACGAAAAACTTGAGTAAAAAAATGCGAATGAGGTTTCAGAAACAACACCATCGGAAATAACTGACTAGTAGCTACATATCCATTTACAACCGCTTACAAACGAATAACAAACGAAAGCAAATAATTAATAACCGACTATTTATTCGCTCCTTCTATATGTTTGCAGCAAAATTATGTTTCACTAAAAATTTTAACATTATGGCACGAATTAACAATCAAGTTATGCTAATCGGAAATTTGGGAGCAGACCCAATTATTAAAACTTTTGAAAGCGGTCAACGTATGGTACGCATGTCCCTAGCAACCGATGAACGCAAACACAGCCTTCGCGGAGAAACAAAATCCATGGTCAAATGGCACAATCTGGTTGCTTGGGGCACAACCGCTGACATTGTCAGTAAAATGCTAAAAAAAGGCGGACGCATTGCGCTCGAAGGCAGAATCAACAATCACAGTTGGGAGGACAAATCCGGACAAAAACACAGAAGTACTGAAATTGTCGTTAGAGATTTTACTTTGCTGCGCTAGATACAAAAGTACATAATAGATATAGCACAAACTTTAAAGTTTGTGCTATATCTATTATCATTGTAACTTGGTGAAAATATTGTGTGTATTCTAAGCGAAACTACCTAAAATAAAAAAACCATACCATCGAATGAAAAATCAACTTATTGCTTCAAATTATTTTTTTCATCATTGTTTAACTATTTTTGAAGTAAAGGATTTATCATCAATAATAGCATTCATAAAATAAACACCAGATGGCAGCTCCTCAAGATTTAAATGCTGAAAATCATTTTCAGTTTCAAAAACTATTTTGCCGGAGAAATCAACTAAACTAACGTAACTAACACCCTGGTTTTTTACATATAAGAAATTACAAGTAGGATTTGGATAGCATTCTAGTTTATTCTCAACAAACTGATGTATTATAAAGGATGTAAACGGAGGAATTTGCATTTCAGCAACCCATATATCAGACACCCCTACTAAAGGAACATTTCTGTCAAAACTAATATCTGAGGAAGAAGAACCGTAAAGCATTAGATTTGTTGAAGAGATAGGCAAACACCCCCTTAGAAGATCTCTACTATCTCCTCCAATGGTTTTATCCCAAACAATTTCAAAATCAACATTCAAACTTACCACCCAGTAATCTTCATTAAAGTTTGAAGGGTCATATGCATCTTCTGATTTTTCAAATCCAGCGTCTGATTTTGATGACCCACCTATTATTATACCTGTTGTATCAGTATAGTAAATACATGCAGCCAGATCAACATTATTCCCACCAATAGTCTTATCTATAATTACATTTCCGAACAAATCTACTTTTACAAGCCAATAATCATCACCTCCTCGACAATCTTCAGTTTTATCCCCGGATATATCACCTAAGGATGACGATAAAATATAGAAATTATCTCCAGTAAGAAGAAAATCTACAGGATTATCAGTATTATTAGAACCAATTGTTTTATCCCAAATAACGGATCCATTTTCAGGATTTATTTCTGTTAACCATATATCATTTCCCCCAATGCAAGCTTCCGTTTTTTCATAACCAATACCAGATGAGGAATTTGATAACAAAAATACATTATCAGAATCTGAAGACATTAGCCGTACACCTAAATCAAATTCTTCACCTCCCAACGTTTTATCCCAAATTACCTCTCCATCAGAATTAATACAAACCAACCATACATCAAAACTACCACGATTAGCTTCGGTCTTTATTCCAGAAATACCCGATTGCGAAGTTCCTGTCATTATTATATTCCCATTAGACAATAATAAAGATGAATTAAAAGAATCATATTGATCTCCTTCCGTATGAGTTTTGCCAAATTTCATTACCAAAACTATCTAGTTTTATTATCCAGTAATCATAACTACCATAAGAATCAACAGTTTTATTACCTGAAATACCTGAAGCAGAATTACCAAGCAAATAATAATTACCGTCATTATCAATTAGAACATCAAGAATATCATCTGAACTGCTTCCACCAAAGCCCTTTTGCCATTGAATATTATAACTCAAATCAGTACAAACAACCCAATAATCATTTAAGCCATAATTCGGTACCGTTTTATTTTCTCCTTCAGGAGAGTCAGAATTTGCTATCCAAACATAACAATCAGTATTTTGAATAACTCCCAAAACATCCTCCACATTCGATCCACCAAAAGAGACTTCTTCGGTTAAAATAAAATCTTGAGCATAAGAGAATATAGATACAAAGGCAAAAAACAGCAAAAACGATATTCTTGACATAACAACTTATTTATATGATGAAAAACTGTACGTAAAACCATCAGGAAATGTAAAAACATTTATTATTAAACCCCTTGGTAGATTCTCAATTGAGACCAGTATCTCTACTTCTTTATTAGCAGGAATTTTATATTTATCATGATAAATTGGTTTCCCATTTTGATCATAAACATCAAGATAATCATCTGATTTACAAACTATAAACCCTTGTGTCGTTAGCGGATCATACTTTAACGCCTTTTGAATATACACATTAAAAAAGAATACAATAAAAACTAGCAATAAAATGCTTTTTTTTCATAGATTTAGCTATTTAATTTATAACCAAAAAGCCAATTATCATACTTCCTCTTTTTGTATTTACAACAGACCCAACTATTAATAAACTATGACACCAAAAATAATAATTGCAATTACAAATTTCAACCAACTTATAACTTATTCAATTCTCAAATATAAACATTTTTTAATAAAGCCCAAAAGCCTTTTCGAAAATTTAATTTACATATAACAACAATATAAATAATACGAATGTCTTTCGATTTTTTAAAATTTTAACAGAAGTAATACAAACTGAATAAAATAGTTCTATACATAAGACCACTTTATTTTACTAGGCTAATCCATCAAAAATCAAAAAATATATTGACGAGATTCCTCATCGCAGCTGTCGATTAAGAATCTCAAAAATATTATCGGACAAGAGTGATGTTTTTTTTACAAGCACATCATAATTCAATAAAAATCAAATGTTTTACAAGCACAGAAATTTCTATCTTTGCAGTGGCATTGAATTTGTAACAATAAAATGTTTTAATATCGGTTTAATAAATAAACAATCGCATTATGCAAAAACTACTGTATCTCATCGCAATAAGCATACTCACTGTGAACCTGAGTTTTGCGCAAAACACTCAAGGCGAAGATTCCGTATTGAATTACACCGACATTAGCGGAAACAAACAGGGAAAGTGGATAAAATATTACGATGATGACAATCAATACATTCGCTACAGCGGATTTTTCATCAATAATGAGCCACAAGGCGTGTTCAAACATTATCACGGAAACGGGAAAATTAAAGCCATTCAGGAATTTACTGATGATGGCAGCTCAATTATAGAAATGCACTGGGAAAACGGAAACATTGGAGCACGAGGAAGTTACAATGCAGATAAAGAACGACACGGCAAATGGATTTTTTATTACGCCGGCGGGGAAAGACAAAAAGAAACTACCTACAATAATGGCGTTATAGAAGGACTGGAAACCGCATATTATAAAAACGAGCAAAAACTCACTGAAATTTATTATGAAAACGGGGTTAAGCAAGGAGAATATACCTTCTATTTTGACAATGGAAAAATCCGTGAAAAAGGGTTTTATGACAAGGACATGAAACAGGGTGAATTTAAGGTTTACTACCCCGATGGCAGTTTAGATGAACAAGGATTTTACCGAGAAAATCGCAAAGAAGGAGATTGGTTAGTTTCAAATCAAGAAGGAAAATTTGATACCGTTGAATACCGTGCAGGAGTTCGCACAGATCGAGACAGCCTTGAAAGTGAATTTTGGGACAAAGTGGAATGGGCAAAAGAAAATCAACAGAAATTCCAAAATCCGGAGGATTATCTCGACAATCCATTTGAATATTTCCGCCGACCTTAAGCATATATCATGAAAAATTTATTATTGGCAATGAGTGGCGGAACAGACAGTTCAGTTTCTGCCATTTTATTAAGAAAACAAGCATATAACATTCAAGGACTCACTTTTAAAATGTGGGAAACTGAACTTAAAGCATGTGACGAAAAAGAAAAAGGATGCTGCGATGCAGAAAGCTTACTTGAAGCGAGAGAACTTGCGCGCAAATTAGATTTCCCCCATGAAATCATTGATATCCGTAACGAATTTGAACATTATGTTATACAGGATTTTGTCAATGAATACATGAACGGAAAAACTCCAAACCCCTGCGTTGTCTGCAATACACATATTAAATGGGGCATACTGATTGACGAAATGAAGAAACGAGGCTGTACCTATTATGCAACCGGACACTATGCACGAATCCGTCAAGAAAACGGACGCTTCATCCTGATGAAAGGCGCTGACACAAAAAAAGATCAATCCTATTTTCTTTGGACGCTCACGCAAGAACAGCTCAAACACACAATTTTCCCTTTAGGAGAACTGACAAAAGACAAAGTTCGTGAAATTGCAAAAGAAAACGGATTTGAGCGGATTGCCGAAAAACGTGAATCGCAAGAAATATGCTTTGTTAGAGACAATAATTATCGAAATTTTCTAAATACATACGTCAAAGACATTGAGAAAAAAATTAAACCAGGGAATTTTGTAGATACAGAGGGAAAAGTTCTTGGACAACATAAGGGATACCCTTATTACACGATTGGACAACGAAAAGGACTGAATATTGCTCTCGGAAAACCTGCCTACGTTTTATCAATCGATGTACAAAAAAATGAAATTGTATTGGGAGATTATAATCTGTTAGAGCGAAAATCAGTACGATTAAAAAACACGAACTGGATAAAATTCCCCGAACCTCCTGAAAACCTGAAAATTGAAGCAAAAATTCGCTACAATTCACCCGCTGTTCCCGGAAATATCCGAAAAGAAAAACAAACTTACTACTTAGAGCTCAATCAACCGGTTTATGCAGTAACTGCAGGACAATCCTGTGTCATTTATGATGGAGACGATGTAATTGGAGGTGGAATTATTGCAGAATAATTCGTATATTTATAAAAATTTCCAGCAATGAAAAAACTGTTTGGCATATTAAGCCTTTTGTTGATTCTTTCAGCTTGTACCAAGGAAAACGAGAATTTTTTTGCAAGCTTAGACAGAGATTATTACCCTTTAGAATCCGGGGCATACAATCTATACGACGTGATTGAGATCAATATTGATGAACCATCAAATGTGTATGACACAAGCAGATACCAACTTAAAGAGCTTATTGGCGGTGCCTATCAAGACGATTTGAGTACAACAAGCTATCTCATACTTCGATACAAACGAGAAAATGCGAATCAATCCTGGGATGTTTCCGATGTTTGGTCCGTACAATACAATGATTACAGGCTTTTTGTCACAGAAGAAAATATCCGCTATGTCAAAATGATTTTTCCACTTGCCATAAATAAAACATGGGACGGAAATGCCTACAATACACTCAATGCAAATGATTACGAAATTACCGGTTTAGATAAAAGTTTAATCCTGAACGGACAAGCATTCGATTCTGTCCTGACTATCATCCAAGAAGCTGACTCATCGCTGATTCATAAAAACTATGCACTTGAACAATATGCCCGCGATACAGGTTTAATCTATAAAGAAAAAATCCACTTAAACTCACAAGAAATTGAGCCCGGTGTTCCCTTGGAAGAGCGCGTAACAACAGGCACAATTTATAAACTAACATTTATTGAACGAGGAAGAGAAACGAATTATGAAAATTAGTATTATCATCACATCCCTATTACTATTTACTGCCAGCCTTTTTGCGCAAGAAAATGCCGATGTTTATTGGATTCAATTCACCGATAAATCCAACAACAGTTATGAATTATCGCAGCCGGAACAATTCTTAAGCCCAAAAGCACTACAACGACGCGATAATCAAAACATCGAAATTAACAATAAGGACCTTCCGGTATCCGATTTTTATCTTGACTCCCTATCAAACATGGGAATCCATATCCGATACACATCAAAATGGATAAACGGAGCAGCAATTCAATCTACTGATACAGCACTCATCGACACCATTGAAAATCTGGGATTTATTATTGATAAATTCATTATCCGGGAGCTAATCGAATTTCCAAAATCAGCGAAAGCGACAAAAGAAAACGCCCTCAGTTACGGGCAATCAGAAAATCAAATCAGCATGTTAAACGGACATATTTTGCACAACCAAGGCTATACCGGACAAAATATGCTTATTGCCGTTTTGGATTCAGGCTTTCTGGGTGTCCCTTCACTTTCAAGCTTTCAGGCACTACTAAACGAATCCCGGGTAATTGACACCAGAGATTATGTTGACGGTGATAATGATGTTTACGCTCATCACAATCACGGAAGAGCAGTACTCTCAATTCTCGCTGCAAATGTAGAAGACAGTTTAGTCGGTAGCGCACCCAATGCAAATTACCTTTTACTTCGTACCGAAGATGCGGCATCAGAACAACTCATTGAGGAATATAACTGGATTGCCGCAGCAGAATACGCTGACAGCATTGGAGCAGACGTCATTAGTGTCTCTTTAGGATATAACGTGTATGACAATGAAGCATGGTCTTATACCAATGCAGACCTCGACGGGAGAACTGCACCAATTTCTATTGCAGCCACAATCGCTGCATCCAAAGGAATTTTAGTACTTACTGCTGCCGGAAACGGTGGAAATGACACCAATCCAAAAATTTCGGTTCCTGGTGATGCGGATAGTGTTTTAACTGTCGGAGCAACAAATAGCGATGGAGAATATGCATCATTTTCTTCCATTGGATACTCAGCGGATAATCGAGTTAAACCCGATATTGTAGCACAAGGCGAAGCAGCCTGGTTTCAAGGTGGCGACGGACAGTTTGCCAGTGGAAACGGCACTTCATTCTCCACACCGATTGCATCAGGATTAGCCGCATGTTTGTGGCAGGCAAATCCTCAATTAAGCAATATGGAAATACTACGTGCAATACAAGAAAGCAGTAGTCAGTATAACAATCCAGATGAATATCTCGGATACGGACTCCCCGATTTTGCCGCCGCAAATCTGGCGCTTAAAAACATTAATTACACGGCTTTCGGTTCTGAAATGCTCACAAATCTGTATCCAAACCCTTGTTCAGATGCCTTACAAATTGAATTCTACTCCGTTGACACTCAAAAACTTGAAGTCTCAATTGTGAATATGCAGGGACAAATCATGTATAAACATCAACATTCGGTCTATCGAACATCATACAACAGCCTGAGAATAATGGATGTTGCAACTTTTCCAAAAGGAATGTACATACTTAGAATCCAATCACAAAATAAGGTTTACAGCAAAGCATTTATAAAACAATAAGACATGGCAGAGCAGGCAATTAGTTTACTCGAATTGCAAAACAATATTCAGAGTGCAATCAGAAACAATCTGGATATGCATTACTGGGTAATTGCCGAAATCAGCGAACTAAATGTCAATTATCGTGGGCACTGCTATCTGAGCTTGGTTGAAAAAAATAAAACTGGAGACAATGTGAAAGCAAAAGCCCGTGCAATTATTTGGGCAAGCAGATATCGCATGCTCAGTGCCTATTTTCAATCTGGTAGCGGGGAAAACATGAAAGCTGGAATCAAAGTCATGGTAAAAGTTACCGTCGATTATCATGAACTCTACGGATTGAGTTTGCAAATCATTGATATCGACCCAACCTACACCCTCGGAGATATTGAGCGAAGACGCAGAGAAACGATTCAGCAATTAGAAGATGCAGGGATAATGGATATGAACAAAACCCTCGAACCGCCACTCCTAATTCAGAATATTGCCGTAATTTCCTCAGATACTGCAGCCGGATTCGGCGATTTTGTCGCACAAATTGAAACAAATTCAAAACACTACAAATACAAATTGCACTTGTACAAAGCGGCAATGCAGGGTATCGATACACAAAAAACAGTCATTAAAGCACTTGAAGCAATTTACAGTGCTGAAACCGATTACGATGTTGTAGTAATTATCCGTGGCGGTGGTTCAAGAACAGATTTAGCTGCTTTTGATAATTTCGAAATTGCGTCAAACATTGCGCAGTTCCCCATTCCCGTGCTTTCAGGCATTGGTCATGAACGAGATGCGTCGGTGGTTGATTTGGTAGCATTCAAGCATTTAAAAACACCAACTGCTGTTGCAGAATTCATACTTGAACATACCGAAGGACTTGAAGAAAGCTTAGATTACGAACTTGACCGGCTCTTAGATGTCACAAGGCTATTTATTGAAAACCAAGAAAACAAACTCAACCGACTTAACACAATATTCATTCCGACCGTTAAACGGGCACTCGCAAATCAAACAAATCAACTGAATTTTCAGGCTAACAAACTGCATCGCTCAATTCGAGCCAATCTATTTGCCAAAGCAAGTCGAGTTAATCAACTTGAATATCAGATAAAAAGCAATCTAAATGCGCTATTTAAAGCCAACAGCAACAATCTAGACAAGCAGACAACCCACTTAATATCAGCAACAAAAGCATTTATCAGCACGCAAAACATCCAACTTGACAAATTGGAACAAAGTACGCTGGCAAACGACCCAAAACATTTGTTAGAAAAAGGTTACAGCCTGACAACAAAAAACGGAAAACGCATTGACAGCGTAAAATCATTAACAAAAGGAGAAACAATAAAAACTTGGTTTAAAGATGGCACAATGGATAGTGAAATACTTTAAATATGCAGCATTCGCATTACTTTTCATCATGCACTTTCAGGAACTTAGCGCATGGGAACGCCGCAGCGACTCAACCTTCTATCTTTCTGCAAGTGGCGGATTAATCAACACATCACTATTTAATCATGCTTACGGTGCTCGATTAATCCCACAATATGGAACTGCATTTTCTGTCCAAACCTATTTAAAAGCCTCTCAGGAATTTGGGTTCAGTGCAGGTTTCATGATTCAATCCCGAAAATTTCAAATAGACGATGTTACGCCCTATTACAATGAAAGTTTAGAATTATTAGGATATGCACCAGCAATTTATTCCTTAAATTATCTAAGCATACCATTAAAAGCACGGTATAATTTCGGACGTAAAATCAATGTCTATATTGAAGGCGGCTTTCAGGGAAATATTTTACTTTCTGCCCAACGACGCGCAAATTTTGATACCATTCAGAATTTCACGGGAGATCATGCAGATTATATTGCAGATATAAAACAAGACCATCCAAATTTTTCACTGAGTTTAATTGCCGGCGGAGGCATTGAATATTTCCCGAAATCAAATATCGCTCTATTTGCTGAATACAGCTATCAAAGAGACATTACCAAATTATTTGTGTACGATAATCTTGCAGGAGGTGTAAAACCCAAAATGCTTGCACACGGACTGCAAATTGGCATTCGATACGGCATCCCTCTGAGATATTCCGTCCAAAACCGACGACGCATTTAATTATTACAAGCTCACCTATCAACAAAATTATTATACTATAATAAACCAAAACCGCATTGTTATTCCGTGATGACCTGACAGGTGGGGAAAGGTTTTAAAATTGTTCATAGCCTGTTAAGAATATATGAAAAAACACAGTCTGATTTTGTCAGATTCTTTTACTTTTGTAAATGCAAATCATCTAAGAATTGAAACAATGGCAGATATTGAACGTTTAGAAAAAATTGCCTCGCAAGTAAGACGAGATATTGTAAGAATGGTACATGCACAAAACTCCGGACATCCGGGAGGCAGCCTGGGTTGTACAGACTATCTCGTTGCGCTGTATTTTGAATGCATGAAACACAATCCCGAAGAATTTTCCATGGAAGGACATAACGAAGACATGTTCTTCTTATCCAACGGACATATTTCTCCCCTTTGGTATTCAGTGCTGGCTCGCAGCGGATATTTTCCAACAAAAGAAATGGAAACATTCCGAAAAATAAATTCCAGATTACAAGGACATCCGACAACTCACGAAGGACTGCCAGGAATTCGGGTTGCTTCAGGCTCACTAGGGCAAGGATTATCTGTCGCAGCAGGTGTTGCACTTGCAAAAAAAATAGATGACGACCCGCAATTTGTCTTTTCACTCCACGGCGACGGGGAAATGCAGGAAGGACAAATATGGGAAGCCGCTTTATTCGCTGCTGCTAATAAAATTGACAATTTAATTTCCACAATTGACTACAATGGCAAGCAAATTGATGGGCCTGTTGATGAAGTCTTATCATTAGGCGATTTGAACGCGAAATGGAAAAGCTTCGGGTGGGATGTTTTAGAAACAAATGGCAATAACATGGCAAAAATTGTTGATACCTTAAAAGAAGCAAAATCCCGCACCGGAAACGGAAAACCCATTATGATTCTCATGAAAACAGAAATGGGCGCAGGCGTTGACTTTATGATGGGATCTCACAAATGGCACGGTGTGGCTCCAAATGATGAACAATTAGCGGATGCACTTGCCCAATTAGAAGAAACCATCGGAGATTATTAATGAAAAATATTCGGTACATAGCATTTCTATTCATCGCTTTTCTTGGTGCAGCTCCGGGTTCCAATGCACAGGAATTTAACCCGCAGGACTCGCTGATTATCGACTCAACACATGTAGAGGACATCAAACGGGCGGACAAACCAATCACACGCATCCTGTTTATCTTCGATTCATCGCAAAGTATGCTCGGACGTTGGGACGGAAGACGAAAAATCGATGTCGCAAGAAATCTTATGTCTGAATTGTTGGACTCGCTCGCCACAGTCGAAGGGCTGGAAATCGGGCTCCGAGTTTACGGACATCAAAAACCCGTACCTCCGCAAGATTGCAGCGATACAAAACTCGAAGTTCCATTTGAACCCGACAATATCGATAAAATAAAATTTGTGCTCGAAGGATTAGTTGCACGAGGTACAACGCCCATTGCCCGCTCATTAGAAGAAGGCGCTTATGATTTCCCCGACGATGATTTCAGTAGAAATATTGTTATTTTAATTACCGATGGAGTGGAAGCATGCAATGGAGACCCATGCGCCGTATCCCTTGCACTGCAAAGCCGAGGTGTCATTTTGAAACCTTTCATTATCGGATTGGGACTTGACGTGGAATTTAGAGACGTGTTTGAATGTGTCGGATTCTATTTTGACGCAACCACGAGTCGTGAATTCCGCCATGCGCTTCGTGCGGTAATGGATCAAGTGCTTAACTACACAACTGCACAAGTAAATTTACTCGACACAGACGGCAACCCCACCGAAACCAATGCCACCATGACATTCCACGACAGACTTTCAGGCGACATTCGATATAATTACATGCACACCATTAACGAACAAGGAAATCCGGATACTGTACTTTTGGATATCATGACAAAATATGATTTAGTTGTGCATACCATTCCTCCGGTCAGGAAAGACAGCATTGTACTCAACCCTGGAATCCATAATATCATTAGTTTACCTGCACCACAAGGATATTTACGCATTGAAATTCCCGGTGGAAATTCGCGCGACAGCCTTGTTGAATGTATTGTACGAAAACAAGGAGATCCCACAACGCTTAACGTGCAACAAATACATCAAACAGGGAAATATATCACTGGAAATTATGACATTGAAGTACTCACCATTCCAAGAAAAAGCTTTACGGATGTAAATATAAAACAGACCTTTGTAAGTAAAATCCAAATTCCCGAACCCGGGGAAATTATCATCCATTTTAACGAGCCCGTTATCGGGGACATTTTGCATGAAGACGGAGATTTTCTGGAATCTGTTTACAAATTATCACCCTACAAAAACAATTACAGCATTCGCTTATTACCAGGCAGATACCGCTTGGTTTATCGCGATGCAAAAGATAAAAAAACAAAATACACCGTTGAAAAACGATTTAATGTTTACTCAGGACAACATTTTGAAATTAAAACAAAATAAGCATGAAAGCATTTGAAGTTCAAAATCATAAAGACACACGTTCCGGCTTTGGCGCAGGACTCGAAGAATTAGGAAAAACAAATGATAAGGTGGTTGCATTATGTGCCGATTTAACCGGATCATTAAAAATGAACGCTTTTGCGGATAATCATCCGAAACGCTTCATTCAAACCGGAATTGCAGAAGCCAATATGATAGGGATGGCAGCAGGATTAGCAACTGCCGGGAAAATCCCGTTCGCCGGTACATTTGCAAATTTTGCAACCGGTCGCGTTTACGATCAAATCAGACAATCCGTTGCTTATTCAAACAAAAATGTAAAAATCTGCGCCTCACATGCCGGATTAACCCTTGGTGAAGATGGAGCAACACATCAAATTCTTGAAGATATCGGTTTGATGAAAATGCTGCCGGGAATGGTAGTAATTAATCCTTGCGATTACAATCAAACTAAAGCAGCAACAATCGCAATTGCTAACTATGTAGGACCTGTTTATTTACGTTTCGGACGGCCAAAAGTACCGAATTTCACCCCGGAAAATCAGCATTTTGAAATTGGGCAAGCCGTTCACCTCGATGAAGGAAGCGATTTAACAATCATTGCAACCGGACACTTAGTTTGGAAAGCAATTGAAGCGGCTCAAAAACTCGAAAAAAACGGAATCTCTGTTGATTTAATAAATATTCACACAATTAAACCTTTGGACAAAGAAGCCATCTTACAATCAGTAAGTAAAACTGGTGCTGTAGTTACAGCAGAAGAGCATATGATGAATGGAGGACTTGGAGATTCCGTCGCACAATTGTTAGCACATTATTTACCTTGTCCGATTGAAATGGTAGCCGTAGATGACAGCTTTGGTGAAAGCGGAAAACCCGAAGAACTGATGACAAAATACGGACTTGACACACCAGACATTATTGAAGCTGCTGAACGCGCCATAGCACGCAAATAAGGCTGAATGAACGAACATCTTGACGACCGGGAAATATTAGAACGCTTCAGGACAGATAATCCTGATTACGCATTTCATTTGTTGGTAAAAAAGTATCAGGAAAAACTTTATGCATCCATTCGGAAAGTATTAGTCAATCATGAGGATACAAACGATGTGCTGCAAGAAACCCTCATAAAAATTTATCAAAATCTTAATACATTCAGATCTGATTCTCAATTATTCTCATGGATGTATCGTATCGCAATCAATGAAGCGCTCGGGTTTATCCGAAAACAAAAACGCAAATATGTTTTTTCATCATTATCTTATGAAGACAGTCTGATTCAATCGCTTCATGCGGACAGCTTTTTTGACGGCGATGCGCTGCAAAAAAAATTACAGGAAGCCATTTTAAAATTACCGCAAAAACAACGACTAGTTTTTAATATGAAATATTACGACAACTTAAAATACGATGAAATTTCCGAAATATTGAAAACCAGCACAGGCGCACTCAAAGCATCATATCATCATGCAGTGAAAAAAATTGAAAAATATTTGCAAGAAGATTAAACGAAATCAGTAATTTAGCATCTAAAGTATAATGAAACGATTAAACGACATACCGAAAAAAGATCCCTTCAAAGCACCGGACGGTTACTTTGAAACACTCCCTGATAAAGTGCGGGACAGAATTCAGGCTGAAAAGCAAGCAGATGCGAAGCCCGGATTTTTCGCTGTTTTCAAACCATACCTATACTTTGCCGGATTTTTTATTGCACTCGCTTTTCTTTTTAAAGTCGGACTAAATACTTTTACCGGTGATTATCACGACCAACAAATTATTGCCAATCAAACAGAAACTGTAGAATCTGAATATTTTGAGTATGATATGATTTCCGAAGAAACAATTTATGCGGCAATTTTAGCGGAAAATACTGATGAAGAAACCGAAATCCCTGAGGAAACCATGATTGCTTACCTTACACAGGACGATTATAGCAGCATATTGTATTATGAATAAAACTGAAAAATTATGAAACGTATTTATATTATTTTCCTTATCAGTCTCATCCCACTAATGACTTTCTCACAGCGTCATCACGGACAAGGCAGAATGCAAAAAATTTCTCATGAAGAAATGCGCTCCGAAAAAGTCGCTTACCTGACTACTCAAATTGATTTGAGTATGGATGAAGCACAAAAATTCTGGCCAATTTACAATGCATATCAAAAAGAATTTGAGTCATTAATTACTGAAGCTCATGACATTATGTTTTTCTTTGATGAAAATGAAAGCAACTTGAGTAATACTGAAGTAGAAACAAAAATTGACCGCTTAATACAAATTGACGAAGAAAAAGCAGCAGTGGCTTCAAAATATCACAAACTGTTTAAAACTGTACTTTCAAATCAAAAAATCGCAAAACTATATTGCGCCGAACAAGGCTTTAGAAGACATCTACTTGAAAAATACCGCCAACACGGACGGGGTGGGAATATGCCACCACCAGAAATGAAAGAATAATTTTACACATTATTGCTTTAGCAAAAAGCAATTCTTAAAAAATCGTAAAATAAACAGCCCCGATTTCAAATAAATCGGGGCTGTTCTGTTTATGTAGTTAACTATTTCTAAAACCCCAATCCAAACCTCTGCCAGTACTCATCCTCAAGTTGTTTCCAGCGGTATTTTGTTTGACCGGTAAAATCACGAGTAAAATCATTCAGCAATTCCTGAGCGGCTTCCTTCTCCCCTTTTTCAAGCAATTCGTTCACCTGCTTTTCAATTTCAGCCGTTTCGCGTGTTGCTTTTTCTTCAAAGTATGAAACCTCCTCTATCATTCCGTCTCTGGTTGATTGCCATTGCAAGGTAGCCAGTTTATTTGCTTTACGATAATCCCAAATAGTAGCATCCTCACGGTAGCGCTTTTGTCCACAATACGCAAAACTTTCAGGCAGTTCAGTTGTCCCTGCAAAAATCGGAATTCGAGGACTTTGTGCCGGATTATCGAATGAGAACCATACCAGACCTCCAATTTCATCAGGCAGCCAATCTCTCAATTGAATAATGTGTGAATATGAGCACCATGACACAGCAACCGTACGTTGGAATTCTACGGTTTCCTCAGCCAAGGCATTATAAATATTTCTTTCATTGCGCATAGGCCAAGGCTGTGCAATTTCTGATTTCACTGTATCTACACCAATTTCCTCGCCTGTCTCTTCGTCGTACTTTTTCTTAGCGACTAAAAGGTTTTGAGTCATATCATACTCAGTCCCCTCATAGGTTTCACGATACAAGGCAATTACATCATGTACAGATACTTTCTCATCAGGTTTCAATGAGAATGGCAATTCGTCTGCTTCATAATCAAGTTTCAAAGAAGGAGCCAATGCATCCAGAATAAAATATTCACGAATTTTAAATGGTTTTTCGACAGTGCCGTATGCCTTCCAGAATTTGAATTCACTTTCACCATCCCAGAGATCCAATTTTTTAGCAACTTTTTTTACATTTTTTGAAGCCATAAAATAGTCAGGATTATCTAGATCCAATGTCCCAATGCGGGAAATATTCGCAGATACGCCCACATGATCATCCGGAATACGCTGAGCAGCCCAAACACCACCTACTTTTTTAGGACCTTCCCCAAAAATCTCCATTTGCCAGATTTCATTTTTATCTGCTATCGTGATGCATTCCCCCCAGTCTCCGTATCCATATTTGTCAATCAAATCAGCAATCAGTTGAATTGCCTGCCGAGCAGTAGTACATCGCTGTAATGCTAGACGTTGCAATTCCTCAACATGGAACCAAGCGTCTTCATTCACTAGTTCTTCATGACCAACAATGGTGGTTTCTCCCATGGCCAATTGTTTCTCATTCAAACAGGGATAAGCAGTATTCAGATAAGCATATACATGCTCAGCCTGAGGAATTTCCCCGGCAACTTCCACACCACGCATATCCCATGGAGTTTCAGTTTTTAAACGATATTTATAGATTTTATCGGTTGTGTCATTTTCAAACGTCTGCGCTTTTTCCATCTGCAACCAAGTACGATATCTGCCATCGCAGGTATGACTGGTAATTACTGAGCCATCAGTTGATGCTTTTTTCCCAACTAAAATACTGGTACAACTCTCTCCAAAATACGGATCATTCATCTGATTGTAAATGCGTTGTGAATTTCCAGACATCACAAATAACAACAATGCTGCAAATAAAAAATTTCGTATCATATGTTAAGTTTTCAATTTGAACGAAAAATACAATTTATTTACGATGGAATCAAATAAACAAATCAAAACAAATCCCTACCTGACAGGTCTGCACTAAACAACTGTAGGATGATTAAATATCTGTAGGACCCTGATTATGGGAGACCTGACAGGTGGTATTCACAAAACTGTTTTTATAACCAAAGGCTAGTTACTTGCTGAAACAACCAATGCTTTACTTTCTGATGAAAAGTTCTCTTTAGAAAAACTCCCATAAGCACAAATATCAGTAAAACCAGCAGTTTCAAGTAATGAAATCAATCGCTTCTTACGAATAGGATAAAGTAAAACAGAATTATCAATTGTTTGGGCATTTTCTTTGACCAATAAATGAGTATCAAATTGAATTTTCCCTGTATCAGACTGAAAAACATATTTTCGTTCAAAACGAATGTAGTCATTCTCAATGCTTGGCAATTCATCAATTGCATTATCTAAAACTCTGTCATAATTAACAATCTGAAACATAAAGCACCCATTTTCTTTCAGTACCGAATATACAGCAGTAAAAAACTCAAGAATCTCATTCTCAGAACTCAAGTGCACAATGGTATTTCCAAAGCATATTACCGAATCAAATTGATTTTCATGAAAGACTTGTCCTAAAGACAACATGTTTTCCTGCTTAATATCCAAATTAGAAAGACCTTTTGCTTTTTCCTGAGCAAAATAACACAACTGTTCATCAAGATCAATTCCTATAACAGACTGAAAGCTGTCTGATAGTTTAACTGACATATCCCCCACTGCGCAACCAACATCCAAAATACTGGAGTTTGACAAATCAGAAGTAAGGTTGGATTTTACAAATTTTACCTGTGACTCTTTCACAGGAAAAATGTGATGATAATAAGGAGCGATGCTTTCATAAAACTTCATACACAAATAGCTTTATCACAAAACAATAAGCGAGGAATATAGTTTAAAGAATTCATTGAAATAAACACAATTCGTCCCTAACAAATACGATTAAACTTTAAATTTCCCGATTGGAAACATAAGCACGCCATTTCTCAATTGCCAGTCTCATATCTTCCGGAATCTCAGAATCAAACATCATTTGCTCACCACTTACCGGATGAATAAATCCGAGTTCTTTGGCATGCAAAGCCTGACGAGGTAATATGGTAAAACAATTTTGAACAAACTGCTTGTATTTCGTAAATACCGTTCCACGCAGAACCTTATCGCCGCCATAAGTTGAATCATTAAATAATGGATGCCCAATGTACTGAAAATGCACACGAATCTGATGCGTTCGTCCGGTTTCCAAGCGACATTCCACCAAATTAACATAACCCAACTCTTCAATCACTTTATAATGCGTCACTGCATGTTTCCCTAAATCTTCATCGGGAAAAACATACATTATTTTACGATTTTTTAAGCTTCTGCCAACATTTCCAGTAATGGTTCCCTCAGCCGGCTTAGGCAAGCCCCAAACCATAGCGATGTATTTTCGATGTGAAGTTTTATTAAAAAATTGTTTTGACAAATGGGTTAAGGCATGCTCTGTTTTTGCAACCACAAGCAAACCGCTGGTATCTTTATCGATACGATGAACTAATCCGGGACGCTCATTTCCACCTTCAAACATTGGCAAATGTTTAAATCGGTAAACCAATGCATTGAGCAAGGTTCCGGTGTAATGTCCATAAGAAGGATGCACAACCATCCCTGCCGGTTTATTGACAACAATCAGACTTTCATCTTCATACACAACTTCAATAGGAATATCTTCAGGGATAAGTTCAATGTCCCGTTTCGGATAATCCATTTGAATACTAACCTCATCACCGGGTTTAACTTTGTAATTCGATTTTCGGGCTATCCCGTTTACAAGTACATTTCCTGCATCTGCAGCAGCCTGAATTTTATTTCTCGAGGAGTTTTGCAAACGGTCAACAAGAAATCGATCTAACCTTAGTGCCGCTTGTCCGGGGTCAGCCTTAAACCGATGATGCTCAAAAGTTTGTGATTCTTCACGTTCGTCGTCTAATATTTCGTCAAATTCCGGATTTTCTGTCATTCCCTTAGTTTCTTATCAATAATTTTTGTTTCCCTATCATCCGGTTCTGCTTGTAAAACAGTACAATATACAGTGCATCGGTGAGATTTGAAATTTCATATTCATTCCGCTTTGCGACATCATAAACGATGCGCCCGGTTGTGTTCACAATTTTTAGCCGCTCGTAATCCGTATCTTCGGCAACATAAAATTTCCCTTGAGCAGGATTTGGGTACAGTGCAAAATCTTGCATCGGGCTTTCCTTTTCAGGGATTGCCGTGTAAGGCTCTGTGCTAAACACAGGGCGAATCATAACTGCGCCTGACAAACTGCTTTGTTGCCATTCTCCAAACAAATTTATTCTCAGTTTATCGCTTGCATCCCGATTTTGGTCAAAACCTACATTTAACATATCATCCGAGGTTTTTGACCATCCGATATGAAATGTATTATTAACGTAAACCGGTGTATCCAGAGCGTAATAACGATATTGATATAAACTGTCTTTAAACTCCGGCCTGACACCAATCTGATAAGCAAGCGTATCTCCCGGCAATCCTTCGTTATCCTCCCAAGCCATTAAATAAAAATAGTTGACATTTTCATCATTAAGGACATGATTGAAATAAATATTAACGCCGCGCAAAGTATCTCCGACAAGGGGCGTAAATTCATAAGCCAGTGAGGCAGAACTTGTCCCAACTCCACCAATACCATATCCAACTTCCGGAACACCGTCATCATACGCATAATAATGCTCAAATTTCTGATAATAACGAACCGTGTCGTTCCAACGGAAAGGTTTCCGGATTGCTTCTTCGTCAGTACTAATAAAACCTTTTATCTCAAAACGTGCCGTATCTGTTTGATCTGAATCAAAAACATAAGGAACCGGTTTTGTGTAAGACATGGTTTCAAAAGGATAAATATTTTCACTGTCATCGATTGATTCATATCCGGCTCCGTTTCCCCAAATATCCGAAATCACATATTGCCGATTGACACCCTGTTCGTTTTCTCCGTTACTTCGATACACAAAGCAAACGCTATCGGTAGGAACTTCAGCCTGATTTTGCAAATAATGTTTCCATGGAACCGCTTCAAATCCGGTGACAAATGAATCAAAATTCTTTATCATGGCGATATCGTTAATAATCGTATCATTAATACTTCGGGCTGTATCCAACCAAACATAATCTAAATTCCAAATGTCATTATTTGAGTTAAATGAAGGTTCAGGAGCATTTGCATAATTTGAGGCATAATTAAGAAAACGAAATTGAAATCCTTTTTTTAGCAAATATTCTTTCTGGATCGGAATTAATATATAATGAAAACTTGTATCTAATTCGCCGCCTGGCATATTCCAAACCGAATGCCAAGTTGTATCGGGTGAGCTAAACATTAAAACCAGAGAATCTTGTTCCTCTGGGATATGCGCATTTCCGCCACGTTGAACAGCAAAACTCAAATACACGGAATCTGCAACATTGTAATCCAAATCAATTGGACGTGAAGTTAACATCTCGGAAAGTTCTCCTGATGCTGATAATGACCGAATCACACCGAGGGAATCCGCCTGATCAAAGCTTGCAACACCGTATGAAATCGGATTTAGACCCCACATGTCATTCACAAACACGTCCCATCCTATCCATTTTTCCTGATTCGGATAAACCGTAATAACAGAAAAATCATCAAAAAAAGGCAAGCTTAATGTATCTGCAGTAACGGATTTTGTCATTGCAGCAGCAGCTTTCGATTTTGCAAAATTTGACAAAACAGGGTTTCCATCAAGCTCAATGAGTTGCTCTTGTGCAAAGCCCAGAATTGCAAACAGCAAAAAGGGAAATAGTATCAGTTTTTTAATCTTCATCTTCAATCATTTCAGGCAAAGTATCATTCACACGATACAAAGAATCCATTAACACCGAATCCGGAACATAAGTTGGGATCAGGCTGGTATCACTAGATAACCATAAATCAACCGATGTCCCAAGATTCATATTTCTTACTGTATCAAACGCAGGATACTGCCGATATATTTTAGCATCCATTGAATCTTTTAAATTTTGAACATCTTCAGCATAAATCATTGCGCCAACATTCAAAAACTTCTCATTAAGCAAAGTCGTTGCAGCATTGATTGAAAGCCCTTCAACATTTGGAACAAAAGTTTTCTCATCACTTAAACCTTGACCAAGCACCAAATCCAATTCCGAACCTTTCAACAACTCATCACCCGGCTTTAATAATTCCCCTTTTGATTTTACACGAAGCACAACATTAACACCAATATCGGGAATATACTCCAGTTTACCGATCGTAAACCCATAGGCTTCAAGCGTAGATTTTGCACGGCGTAAAGATATATCTTTTACATTTGGCAATGGAATCATTTCAGGCATTTCTGAATTTTTAATCAGGTAAATTGTACGTCCGGTTTTAACATGAAAATCCGGCTTCGGAAATTGCTCTGCAATAGCTCCCAATGAAACCTGTTTAGTATATAACGAATCAACAATTATATAGCGCAAATCTAATTGATTCAAAAGGTCTTTAACTTCAGGCTCCTGCAATCCAATTAAATTCGGCACAGAATACGACTTTCCATGGTCAGTATAAATTTTTAAAAACTGTGTTACAGCTAGAAATATGACAACAGATATTGCTAAAGCTAACAGAAAGTTCAACAAAAACACCCGACTAATTATAAACCGAAAAAATCTTTTCATCTTAATATGATTAAACCAATTTGTAAAAATATGAAAATCTTAAGTAATGGCAAGTTATATTCACAGGAAAAAAATGATTTAGTCTCTGATAAGAAAACGCCAAATATTGCGTTATTCTCGTTTCTAAAATAGTCGCTTACAAAAGCAAACTGACTTTGTCTTCTTCCTCCTTGCAAGGCATAGTCAAAGTAAACTTTGCCTCTGCTCTTGATTCGTTCGTCAGTTCCTTGATTTCAGAGACTTCTAAAGCCTTGTTTTTGACTTTTTCTTATCAGAGAATGGGTTTTCGTTCAAACACTTTTAAAAGATATGTCTAAAATATTTAATCAATTTCAAGAAAAATTCGCTTTGACAAGTGTCAGTATTTTAATATATTTGAAAAAAAGACGTATTATGAAAAAGAAAATTGCAGTAATCTTAGCCGGAAATGGTGTATATGACGGTTCTGAAATTTATGAAACGACAATGGCCTTGTATGCAATTGCTAAAAATGAAATGGAATACATGTGTTTTGCTCCGGATATTCCACATGCGCATGTAATAAACCATTTGAGCGGCGAGGAAATGAAAGAAACCCGAAATGTTCTGGTGGAATCGGCAAGACTGGCACGCGGGCAGGTGAAAAATCTAAATACGCTTAATGTAGATGAATATGACGCAATATTAATTCCCGGTGGCTTTGGAGCAGCAAAAAATCTTAGTGATTTTGCCTTTAAAGGCGATGCAATGACGGTGCTTCCCGAGTTGGAAAAAATCATTAGAGCCTTTCATAAAAAGCGAAAACCAATCGGGGCATTGTGTATCGCTCCCACCATCATCGCAAAAGTGCTTGGTGCAAAAGTAACGATCGGCAATGATCCCGAAACGGCAAAAGCAATTGTCAGCATGGGTGGTGTGCATGAAGAAAAAAATGCCACCGACATTACTATCGATGAAAAAAATAAAATTGTTACGAATCCATGTTATATGTCGGCTGCCAATATATACGAAATTGGAGAAGGCACAGAGGCTTGTGTTGAAGCTTTGAAAGGATTAATGTAATTCTGCTAAGTGTTTTTCAGAAATAATTTTTGCACAAAATGCGTATTTTCTCATATGCAATAAAGCGACATTTGTAGATATTCAAGTGAAAAAAGGGCGGCATTATTTTGCAGAACGAAAAAAAAGTTGTACATTTCCGTTTTTGGTGCAAATCGCATCATATTTTGCAATGAATAGATTGAGCAAAATATAAGTTTCACTATAAATTATTAATTAAAAGAAAAACTTTATGTTAGAAATCAAAAAGATTGAAAAAGAAGCAGAATTTAAAAACATTAGCAGAGTCGAATTCATTGATTTTCTATTTACACATCTCGACAGATTTGGTGATCCAAAACCGGATATAAACAAATGTTTGGACTACGCATTTTCTGAAAATCCTTCAGAAGGAGGTTTTGCATTAGCCGCATTTTATGAAAACAAGCTTGTTGGAGCACTCATTATGAATAAAACCGGCATGAGCGGATATATCCCCGAAAATATTTTAGTGTATGTTGCTGTTGACGCAAAATATCGCGGACAAGGATTTGGCGGTAAAATTGTAAAGGAATCCTTCAAACATGCAAACGGAAAAGTAAAACTTCATGTCGAATATGACAATCCTGCAAAACGCTTGTATGAGCGCGTTGGATTTGAATCAAAATATGCAGAAATGCGTTACGAAAACAAATAATTGACACTAATAATAATTGGGAGTTGTCGCAAAATGATGGCAACTCCTTTTTTCCATTCAACAACAAAACTTATGTTATGGCAGAGTTAAGAATTAATATTACAGAGATTAAAAACAACATAATAAAGCTAAATAACTATCTTGAAAAACACAATATAGAATGGAGTCTTATTACCAAAGTGTTCAGCGGTGATAAAGAATTCATGAAACAAATACTAACCCCCGATGTCATAAAAGGCATTCAATCTGTCGGGGATTCTCGCCTTTCAAACTTAAAACGACTGAAAGAACTTAATAAAGATCTTAGAACCATTTATATCAAACCACCGGCACAAGCCTATGTGGATGATGTTGTGAAATATGCAGACATTTCATTAAATTCCTCATTTCGGACAATTCAAGCATTGGATAAAGCTGCAAAAAAGCAAAACAAAATACACAAAGTCATTATCATGGTTGAACAAGGCGAATTGCGCGAGGGCGTTAACCGTGACGATTTGTTCGAGTTTTATAAAAAAGTGTTCAAGCTTTCTAACATTAAAGCAGTTGGCTTAGGAAGTAACCTGGGATGCATGTACGGCGTTGAACCAACCTATGATAAATTGTTGCAATTGCATCTTTATAAAGAACTTATTGAAGCAAAACACGGATCAAAACTGCCGTACACATCAGGTGGAAGCTCAATTACACTCCCATTGGTCGAAAATGGAACAATTCCAAGTGATATCAATCACTTTCGAATTGGTGAAGCAGCATTTTTCGGAACCAGCCCCTATGATAATGAACAATTTTTAGATTTATGTACGGATACTTTCAATTTTTATGCACAAATCATTGAACTCCATGAAAAAGACATCGTTCCGGATGGTATAATTAATGATGCAAGCATAGGACATTCTGCTGACTTTGAAGATGCTGATCTGGGAAAAACAACTTATAAAGCAATTTTAGATTTCGGCTTATTAGATGTTGATCAAGAAGGCTTAGAAATGAAAGATACGGAAATTAATTTTGTCGGAATTACATCAGATATGACAGTAATAGACCTCGGTGACAATGAGGACGAAAACGGGAAACCAAGATACAAAGTTGGCGACATGATTTGCATGAAGCCCAGCTATCTCGCCGTTGCCAGATTATTAAACTCTCGATTTATTGAAAAGAAATTTTCATATTAAACATGCTTGATATTTCAAATTTATTAGAGAAAAACCGTTCCAATTTTCACTCTGTTTTTCCTTTTGCTTTAAACAAATTGAAAATTTGGAAACTTGATTTATCAATCAACAATCCGGAGCTGCAAAACTATGACATCCTTCACACCGAAGGACTTGACCACTATATCCAAACAAAACTTTCAGAAGAAAAAGCGGATATTTGCATTGGTGGATACTTGGAAGACAGGCTTATTTACCGAAAAAGCACACATTTTGGAACGGATGATAATGCACGAACTATTCATCTTGGAATTGATGTTTGGAGCGAGGCAAAAACTCCGCTTTTCGCCCCTTTAGATAGTGTGATACATAGTTTTCAAATCAATGATAATTTTGGCGATTACGGTCCGACAATTATTCTATCGCACGAATTAAACGGACAAAAATTCCATACGCTTTACGGACATTTATCTGAACAATCCTTAGAAAATTGCAGCATAGGCAAAAGAATAAAAAAAGGTGACCCATTTGCGGCACTTGGCGCTCAGCACGAAAACGGAAACTGGCCGCCACACCTGCATTTTCAAGTCATTGTTGACATGGAAAATAAACAAGGCGATTATCCGGGTGTTTGCAGCAAAGCAGATATTCCAAAATACAGTAAAAACTGTCCGAATCCGGCGCCGTTGCTTGAGGTTTGAAAAGGAAATATTAGTCAGTATTACAATATGCTAAGATAAGAGAGAAATAATGAATTCTGAGCAAAAGCGTATCTAAATTCATTGTTTTCCGGTTAAATATTTAAGATCTCTCCCTGAATTTTTATCTGGAATCTAAACACTTTTGATGAAATAAAAACAACTTCTCTAAAGCCAAGTGCTTTAGAGAAGTTGAAAATTATTAGAATTTTAGTGATTTATCGTTTCACGACAAATTGTTTCTTTTCAGAAAGTTGTGGTGAATATAGAATGTAATTTCCGGATTTTAGGCTGGACACATCAAGCACAAAGAAGCCGAGTGCTTCGTTGCGAGTGATTTGTTGAACGATTTTTCCATTCATGTCATACACAACAAAATCGCAAGTTTTACTCATTGAAATGAATTCAACGGATAATTTGTCATTTACAGGATTCGGGAAAATATCAAAACGTGATTCCAGTTCAGGTGTAATGCTTGGACGCTCAATATTTTCATGAGAATTATCTGCAATTGCGGATTTTTCTTGATTTGGATCAGGTAAAATCACAATTGGTTCATACGACTCAAGACCGGAAGCCATTAAAATTGCACGTGCATCTCCTCCTGATTTATTACTGTAATCTTCCGCTAACTCATAAAGATAGTTTAAGTCAGAAGCGGGAATTTCAGCAGATTGTGGGTTTTGACGAACAGCAAGACTAATTTGTTTTACTCTAACTTGTTTTAGCTTTTCTGTGTTTTCTGTACCGATAAGCATGCTTTCAATGTTGGCAAGCAGGTTTTCTGCATCATTAAATTGATTTTGCTTAATGTACATATCTGTCAATTTAAGTTTGGAGTGCAAATCTGTCTTCGCTTCCAGATATTCAAGCCATTCAGCTTGCATTTCATCCGTACCGTTGTGCACATATTCCAATTGCAATCTATCAGTAAGATACTGGCGAGCAGCCTTTGCCATTTGTATTTTATTTTCCAAATTCTCCAAACGATTTACACCTGTTTGGTATTGGCTAATGTAGTATTTCAACTCAGGACTTAAATTTGATATTTCCACATCCTCTTTCACACTACTTGGCAAAGGCGAATTTGCAATCATTACAGAAGTTCGTGACAATTCATTGGCATTATCATTCATTAAATATGAAATTAAAATGGTATCTGTCAAATTCGGAGAAACTTCCATTAATGAATTATGTACCGCTTGTTGATTGCCATCAGTTGCAGTTTGTGCCGCAATTACCAACTCTAATTCATTCACATCAGCGAGAAGCGCATTATACTCTGTCTCAAGACTGTCCTGCTCCGCTTCTTTATCATCAAGACTATTGCGAATGGGGAAAATAATTATTATCCCGCCGGAACTTAAATTTGAGGGGCATTCTTGTTCGCGGGTTGTGAAGGTCCCGTAATACGCTCTCCTAACTTCATTGCTGTCAAAACTATTTATATTTGCATCTTTATTTGATAAATTATCATAAGATCCATTATATTTATATTTTTCACCCTGAAGGTTTACCCAAGAAGTATTACCATCAACGTAGAAATCACGTTCCCCTCCTAAACCATGTGTCCAAAATGTATTGAGTGATGATTGAAGATCATTAGTAATATTATTTTGACCTTGTATCCAAGAAATTGCAGAATAATCAATATTAATTAATCCCTGTTCCTGAGTTTGAATCAGTCCTCCTGTCACTGCAATTGCATAAGAAGTCTGGTCAAAATCATTGCATTTAAACTGAACACCATTCGGTTGATCCACAATTGCACCTCCATTTATACCTATGCCTAATGCACTTATTGAAAACGGGTAGCCTTGAAAATTATAAAAATCATTATAGTAGATTTCATTGACATCAAAGCCTGAATTATATAAGATAAGCCCGATTACTCCATCGTGAAAATCATTTTCTTCAATCTGATAGCCGGTACAACTTTCAAGGTACAAACCAAAAGAATTATTAAAATAAGCATTATCTATTGTATTATATACATCTAAATCATTTCGTGTAAACTGCAAAGCAGAGCTGCCGATAATCCATGCACCACGTTGATTTTCAGTGAAATTACAACGATCAATCACAATGTTGTTGCCATCATTTGATTTAATCCCATAATTTAAGTTATTAAAATTATTACGTTGAAAATTCATGTAGGGATAAATTATACCAAGCCCCATTCCTGTAATTTCAAAATCAGTGATGTCAGCTAAAATGCCAACTCCACGATCACTCATAAGGATGTTACTTCCAGCATCATTTCTAAAGTCACAACCTAGCATTTTAACTCCACTGGCATTCCATAAATGCATGTGAATGCTTGCTTCTAGTCCGTTTGCATATAAATTATCATCCCAGTAAAAATCGCAGTTTTTGAAAAGGCTGTGTTGATCTGTATATGAAGTGAACGAAGTGCTAACTACATTGTTAATAAAACTGCTATTGTCAGATTTTACGTAACCTCCGGCAGGTGCATCTATCGCTATATGTGCAAATGAGATGACAGAATTGTTGTACATGTAAAGATATGGTTGATGTGAAGTTGCTACCGGTATTTGTGGCTGACCTCCCCAACCACCATTCATGTCAATACCTAGCCACATTGCATTCTCTTCACATTGATCAAATACGGTAAGTGTGGTATTATTAAGGGTTAAACGTGAGCCAACACCCGAAGGATTATCATCCATTTGAATTTCGTAGCCCTCACGAAAGTGAATGATCATATCTTCAATGGTGAGCGAAGCTCCGGGTTGAATGATAATGTCTCCTCTTTCCATAAAGGCTTCTGCGACATTGCCAAAGGAATTGCTGGTAGCTGTCCATGTAACGCTGTTGCCACTTTGAATGATGATGTCTCTGTCATCGCCACTGGTTTGGATTTGAACGCCTTGCATAGTAGCGTCGGCGGGGGTGTTATTGTAATCATAACAACAAAATACATCATCATTTACAGTATAATCGTATTCACTCCCATCCATTTGATCCGGAATTACATAAAAATTAAATGCAGCCTGAGTTAATGGATCATTAGCATGCATTGCATTGTTAATTATCGCTGATGAACCGATGTTTACTTCAGGTTGCATTCCACTATAAAAATAATTAGCATCAAAATAACCTAAATTCCCATCAGATTTTACCATATAATACCAATTGTTATGGGCTCTTTCAATTTGGGAGTAAGAGTAATCATTTTGATTTAGAAAGTACCCATCGTTTTGCACATTATTTAAATCCGAAACATCAATACGGTAAGTACGGTCTCCCATGCTGTTTACATACGCATAATTGTTGTCGTGGGATATTTCCAAGCCTGCAAAATGCTTTGTAAAGCTTGGATCGATATCATAATGAACTGTTTGTTGAGTGAAATAGCCATCATAACCTAATCCATGAAACATTAATTGTCCATGATTCCCGCTGTGTGCAAAGGGTCTGGTATAAGCAATAAAAGATCGATCAGAGGCAAGTTCTAATTCCCCAACAGACGCAGGAGAACTGCATGCTGTCCAGATAATATCGTCTGCCGGACCTCGCCAATCAGGCCCTTTAAAGAATGCTATTTTAATTGTATCTTGTGACTTTGTAAAGGTGTTTGAAGTAACCGCCATATACAGCCAACGCTCATTTGATGTGTTAACAAAGTCAGAAACAACAATGGTGCCTTTCGTGTAATCGGGATGCCAGCTATACATTAGCTCTTCATCAACAATATTTAAGGCTCCAGTATGATATTCTGCACGCCTAAGTTCAAGGTGATCCCGATTATCAACAGAAACAACATAAAAGATGTCAAATGTACAATTATTATTATGCTCCTGAGGTGCGATTACAATTTGGTCTGTAAGCAAGTCATCACCAGCCGGGTCATAAAATAACGATCCGACAAGATTATTATCACCGTCATATACATTGTTGTCCACAACGCGTACAACGAGTTCATTATTTTCATCATAATAACTTGCATATGCACCATTGGCAGAAGAAATGGGTGTAGAAATTGTTTGCGTGGTAACTGTTGCTCCGGTAAAATCCACCTCGACACCATTAAATGCCCATTTTCGCATTTGTTCTGTAGTTTGTGCATTTACACTAAACGTAAGGATTATCAAACTAATCCAAATCAAAATTTTATTTTTTTGTAACATGATTTATTGTATTTTTAAAAATTAATAATGGCTTCGGGAAGGCTGACCGTCGATATTTGGAATTGTCATGTCGGTTAGCTCCCGAAGTTTTTAGTTTTCGGTCTGCCTGCCACTGCTACATCTTTACATAAGACTGTTTTATGCGTAGCATTGATGCAATGACAGGTAAATAAAGTAGTTTTATTCGCATGGTTTTTAAAATCATATTTCTTATTATTTTATAATTAATTTTCCGGAATACAACTTGTTTACACGGAGTACATACAATCCGGATTTGATATGACCAACATTTATTTGACAGTCTGCATTATCACAATATTGTTCCATCACAATTCGTCCAAACATATCATAAATCTTCACTTCTTTTATGGGATTATTTGATGATGCCTTTACATGCAAAATATTTTTAACCGGATTTGGATAATATAGAATTTTGGGTTTATTATCAGGTGTTTCTATCGCATTCCACCCCTCGGATAAAGGTAAATTCAATAAGCTGTCACATTTCATTACGATATTATTCTGCCCTCCATCATATCCGGTAAATAAGTAGCCCCCATCGTAAGTTTGACTAATGCCTCTGATTCTAAATGCATCACCTGCATTTCCATAATTAGTTTCACTTATAATATTTAAATTATTTGTATATTTGTTGACGAACAAATTCTCAAAAACAAATGATCCATTGTCTGTTATTGAAAAACTACCGAGCACATCAAAACCATAATTTCTTTTGAATAATTTGTAAATCCTTTGTACTTCATATTCTCCCCTTGTTATGTATTTTTGATTCAGTATTGTTCCGGTATCATCAACTTCTAAGAGTACTCCAACATTATCTATACATGTATCACATTGAAAATAAATGGCACCAATTAAATATTTATCTGTATTTGTTTGTATAATGTCACAAGATATAGGTCCAAGAAAATATTCATACTCACCCCAAAGCCTGTACCATTGCATAATACCATCGCTTGATATTTTCAAGATTAATCCACGGGTATAAGTAACACGGGTACCATTTATGTCACTTAATTGACCTATTAATATCAAATCACCATCATTATTTATTATTCCTCCTAATAATTCCCCTGTCCCTTGTCCTTCATTATTTTGCATAGCCCATGTCCAAATTGTGTCTCCATAATAATCAGTACACACAACATAGGGCTTATATACATGTTCTGCATTAAAGGAATTAGAAACACCAATCGCATACAAGCGCTCATTAACACTGTCTATCAAAACATCACTAAATCCCTCAGCATAATTATAATACGGCTCTTCATTATCGGGAAAACCAGGAGCATACTCACCATAGCGATTTTGCCATAACACATCACCTGCCTGATTAAAACAAACAAAGACCGGGGTATTATCTATTAAGATGCCTGTACTGTCATGGTATAAATCAAATGACCCATACAGTAAAAACCGATTTGAATCTATGCGTGTTAAGCCGTTTTGGTAAAATGATTCATCCACATCGAGGTACTTGGCATCTAACACATTTCCTGCCGAATCCCATATTACCCGGCCGCCAAGTCCGTAA
>JAQIBY010000015.1 GCA_027858835.1 Bacteroidales bacterium
GTACAAATGGATGATTTTTATTTTGCGGTCAGGTCACCTAAATTCTTGCACAAGAGTCCGAAAGTCGCTCATTTTAAGTAAATTATGTTTTTGTGGTGATAAAAGTGTCGAAAACAGGAGAAATCTGTAAAAGTGAAATCTCTTTAATTTGATTTTTTTCAAAAACTGTGACAAAAGTAAATCTATTTTGAATTATTATTTGGATTACTATGTGTTGAAAAATTCATTAGCTTTGTAAAAAAGGCAAAAATGAATACGATAGAACTAAAAAGAAATTTTCATAATTTGATAGATAGTATTGAAAATGAGAGTTTACTGATGAATTTCTACGAATTAATGAAAAATAAAACATCCACCAAAGATGGCAAATTGTGGGGTAGATTATCTGTTAAGGAACAAGAAACATTACTGCGGACAGTAGAAGAAATTGAAAAGCCGAATCATGTCATTAGTCATTCTGAAATGAAAAAGAAACATGAAAAATGGCTTTAGAAATTGAATGGTCAAAAAAAGCAGATGAGAAATTTGATAAGATTCTTAAATATCTTGATGAGAATTGGGGCGAAAAAGTTGCCAAAGTATTTGTTAAAAAGGTATATGACTTTTTAGATATCATTGTAGAGTTTCCTCAAATTGGCTCACTGGAGCATGAAGTAAAAGGGATAAGAGGAATTACTTTGATAAAGCAAATTAATGTTTTTTACATAATTAAAGAAAATAAAATCATTCTATTAGACTTTTTTGATAATAGAAATGATCCTTCGAAAAAGCGATTTTAAGAAAAATATTATCCCTCAACTTATCCTCAATACATAGTTGAAAAAATAAGCCAACATTCGTTTATTTGTTTCATGAAACTGTTACTTTTGTTGTCTATAATGAAATTTAACATATCATGGGACAAGACGATCGTTTTAGCAAAATAGTTTCACACGCCAAAGAATACGGCTTTGTATTTCAATCATCAGAAATTTATGACGGACTAAGCGCTGTATATGATTATGGACAAGCCGGAGTTGAGCTGAAAAATAATATCAAACAATTTTGGTGGGATGCCATGGTGAAGATGAATGAAAATGTAGTCGGATTGGATTCTGCTATATTCATGCATCCTAAAGTTTGGAAAGCATCCGGTCACGTGGACGCATTTAATGATCCGTTGATTGATAATAAAGATTCCCAAAAACGCTATCGTGCCGATGTGCTGATTGAAGAGCACATGGAAAAAATATATCAAAAAATCCAAAAGGAAATTAAAAAAGCAAAAAAGCGCTTTGGCGATGATTTTGATGAAGCACAATTTGTTTCAACTCATCCCAGAGTTGTGAAATATCAGGAGCGTATCGACACAATTCGTAAACGTATGGTTGATGCGCTGGAGTCGGAAAATCTTCAGGCCGTAAAGCAATTAATCGAGGATGAGGAGATTGTTGATCCGGTTTCCGGTACACGAAATTGGACGGATGTGCGTCAGTTTAATCTCATGTTTGATACAAAACTAGGCTCCCTTGCCAGTGATGACAATAAAATTTATCTCCGCCCGGAAACGGCGCAGGGAATTTTTGTTAATTACCTGAATGTGCAAAAAACTGGTCGCCAGAAATTACCTTTCGGAATTGCCCAAATCGGAAAAGCTTTCCGTAATGAGATTGTTGCACGTCAGTTTATTTTCCGTATGCGTGAGTTTGAACAAATGGAAATGCAATTTTTTGTACAACCCGGTACCGAAAAAGAATGGTTCAAATATTGGCGCGAAAAACGCATGAACTGGCATAAATCACTCGGATTTAATATGGATTTATTCCGTTGGCACGAACACGATAAACTTGCTCATTATGCAAATGCCGCTTACGATATTGAATTTGATTTTCCTTTCGGATTTAAAGAACTCGAAGGCATACATTCAAGAACCAATTTCGATTTAACTCAGCATCAATCGCTTTCAGGAAAGAAAATTCAGTATTACGATCCTGAAAAGGAGGAATCCTATGTTCCTTATGTTGTTGAAACTTCAATTGGACTGGATAGAACTTTCCTGATGGTTATGGCTGCCGCTTATGCTGAAGAAAAACTGGAAAAAGAAACGCGTGTCGTGATGAAAATTCCCGCAGCCTTGGCACCATATAAAGTGGCCATATTGCCATTGGTGAAAAAAGACGGCTTGCCGGACATTGCTCGTGAAATTATGGACGAGCTCAAATACGATTTTAATTGCTATTATGAGGAAAAAGACAGCATCGGCAAACGTTATCGTCGTCAGGATGCTATTGGAACTCCATATTGTATAACCGTGGATCATCAAACATTGGAAGATAAAACAGTCACCCTTCGTGAGCGGGATTCAATGAAACAAGAACGGGTTGCAATCAGTGAGCTTGCAGGAATAATCGGAGAAAAAGTTAGTATGAAACATCTGTTAAAACAGATATAAGCTTTATGCGGAAACTGTTTGTCATAGCAATTTGTATTTTTGCATTGTTTGCTTCGCAAGGAAATGCACAATCTGTTCCGCGGGAATTATCCCCGGAAACCAGAGCCCTTATTAATGCGCAAATGCATAATATGAAAGCTTGGTATCCGGTTCAAAATGCAGAGAAACAAATTGCACCACCTTTTATGCAATTAACTCCATCTCGTGCAGATATGCGGGCAATGTTACAGACTCAATCTGATTTTCCGCTTGAAAAAGCAGATCTTGTTTTGGATATTCTCGAGTTTTATTTGTTTGATCATCAAGATGATTGCGCCTATTTACTGGCGATGTCAGAATTGCATAAAAATGTTTCCGGAGCTGCATTTGAGGCTGAAAAACTCCCGAGAAATCTTATGCACCTTGTCTTGGTTTCTTCAGGGATGAATCCTGAATATGCTAGCCCGGCAGGCGCGCTTGGAGCATGGCAGTTTATGTATTCAACAGGACGATTGTATAAACTTCGAATTGATGAATATGTTGATGAACGACGGGAAATTACGCGTTCTTCCGAAGCTGCCGCAAAAATGCTTTCCGATTTTTACCGACTTTATAAGGATTGGCCGCTTGCAATTACTGCTTATGCTTGTGGTCCCGTAAATGTCAATAAAGCGCTCAAAAAAGTGAGCCCGGAGCGAAGTTTTGATGCCATTTATCCGTATTTGCAATCTCCGCAGCGAGATATGTATCTCAGTTTTTTGGCAGTAAATGTATTAATATCAAATTACAAAGCATTTGGAATTGAACCGGTCTCAATTCCGTTTCCTATTGAAGCAGATACGGTTTTTGTTGATGAAGATTTACATCTCGGACAACTTGCTGCCGTTGCAAATATGGATGAAGCATTACTTTGTCAATTGAATCCGGTGTATCCGAAAAAAATTGTTCCCGGTACAAAAGCGCTTAAATTGCCTTTGCTTGTTCCGGTAGGAAAAGCTGCAGATTTTATCCGTTTGAAAGATTCAATTTATACCTATAATGATTCGGCTTTTTTCAATATTAAACCCATTGAAACTGAGAAGTCGGAAGTCGCTGAAAACGCAGAACCTTATCGTCCCGGAAATGGATTCACCGCCGTTGATTATACCATTAAGTCAGGTGATAATTTGGGATTTATTTCTGAATGGTTCGATGCAAACATTAGCGAAATTCGCTATTGGAATGGAATTCACGGAAACTCAATTCGTGCAGGACAAAAACTGGTGATTTATGTGCCGGAATCAAAAAAATCCTATTACACATCAGTTGATAAACTCAGCTTTCAACAGAAACAAGCCCGTGAAGGAAAGCTCGTAGAACAAAAAAAATCACCCGAACCTGTGAAAGAAGAGCTGAAACCTGGTGAGTATGAGATTTATACCGTAAAATCCGGTGATAATCCCTGGAGTATTGCCAAAAAATTTCCCGGTGTATCCGATCAGGACATTTTACGTTGGAATTCCATCGACCCGAAAGGGCTTAGTATCGGGCAAAAACTGAAAATTAAAAAACTCAGCAAATGATTCGACCGGCACATATTCTTGGATTTTTGTTGATTGTCCTAAGTTTGCTTGCTGCAATCACATTCCTATTTCCTGAGAATACCGTTGAAATTGCAGGGGTCAAAATAAAATATAGAAGTCTGGATGATATACTGCATCCGGAAAAAATCGAATACGCCGACATTTCTGACATTGTGAAATCTGACATTGCCGAGGATACAGCTTCTGCGGTACCACTTGATACAACAACTTTATTGGATACTATTCGGGCAGATGCCGATTTACTTGCTGCATCAGAATATCCGATTTTGACATCAGAATCCGGACAAAAAAAGCTTCATGGCTTTTTTAAGGCTATGGAAAATGCCCGATCTGCATCCAAACCGGTACGAATCATGCATTATGGAGATTCTCAAATTGAAGCCGACCATATTACCGGATATCTAAGGGAGCGATTGCAACAAAGTTTTGGAGGAAATGGACCCGGACTTTTGGCCGTTAAGCCTGTAACTCAAAAATTGTCATGGCGGGTGAGTGCTTCCGAGGAATGGAATCGATACACCTTGTTTGGCAAAATTGATTCTACCATTACACACAAGCGATATGGTCCCATGATCAGCTTATTTCGCTTTGCGCCACCGTGGAATGACAGTTTGCCCAATGATAGTATTATGTATTCGGCGAGTTTTGAAATTAAAAATTCATTTCAAGGCTACCCGGCAAGCAATCACTGGGATAATGCAAAATTGTTTTACGGAAATTCACATCGTCCGGTACGATTAATTGTTAAAGATGATGAGGATGAGATTTTTCTTGAAGACAGTTTAATGCCTTCGGAAACCCTGAAAATTAAAACAATTGGGCAACAGAAAAACCAGTTTATGATTGAAATGCAAGGATACGACAGTCCGGATGTTTATGGCGTTTCGTTGGAATCAAAAAATGGAATTATTGTTGATAATATTCCCTTGCGTGGTTCTGCCGGTACTTTTGTGACACAAATGGAATACAGTATGATGCTGCGTTGGTTGAATACACTTAATGCGAAATTGCTTATTCTTCAATTTGGTGTTAATGTGGTATCGGATGAGGTGGAAGATTTTGGATATTATGAAAATTGGATGTTTCACCAGTTAAATGCCATTGCTCAAATGCGTCCGGATTTACCTGTAATTGTTGTCGGGATTTCTGACATGTCAAAAAAGGACGGAACGGAATATGTGTCTTACGAAGCCGTTTCGAAAATTCGTGATGCACAGAAAAATGCTGCTATGAATGCGGGTTTCGCTTTTTGGGATATGTATGAAGCCATGGGCGGCGAAAATTCCATGCCTAGCTGGGTTTGGGCAGATCCACCTCTGGCAAATACCGATTTTACGCATTTTAATGTCAAAGGGGCGAAAATTATCAGCAATATGCTCTATAATGCACTGATGCTAGAGTACAGAGATTATAAAAAAGCACAACAGACTGCTGCGGCGGATGAAAATCAAGTGAATGATGAAAATTAAGGCAGGATTGATATGGATTTTTCTGGTAATTGGGCTTGTGGCAAATGCTCAAGTTAATCCGTTTGATGTTAAAAAATACGATTTTATTAATTATGAGGTAAATCAAATCACCACAAATAACAATCCGTATTTTGATGCTTTTTATGCTAAGCTTGATACACTTATTTTACTCGGAGACGGAAAAATTAACATTCTGCATATCGGCGATTCTCACATTCAAGCTGATTATGTTTCGGGTCAGTTAAGAAAGCGTTTTCAGGAAATGGCCTGGGGACTCAATGGCGGTCGCGGGTTTATTTTCCCCGTACAAATCGCGAAAACTAACAATCCCTGGAATTATCGTGTAAAATACAGCGGCAGTTGGGAGACTTGTAAAAATGTTGAACATAGCAGAAATTGTGAGTTAGGACTTGCCGGATTTCTTGTGAAAACCAAATCCGAAAAGGCATCAATTCATGTGACATTTACGGATAAGGAGTATCCGCAATATCATTTTACAAAATTGCGAGTTTACCATAATATGGATACTGCAGCTTATGATATGCAATTGATGGATACCAGTGTTCAGTATCAAATTCGATATGTTATGGATTCTGCCTATACGGAATTCCTTTTTGATGTCGAACAAAATTATTTGGACATAGAATTTCTTAAAAAAACTGAATCCGGATTATTTGTATTGCATGGTTTGAGTTTTGATAATGATGATCCTGGAATCGTTTATCATTCACTTGGAGTAAATGGGGCAGAAGTTGAGTCCTGGTTGAAATGTCCAAAAATGATTAGTGAAATTCAAACACTGCATCCTGACCTAATCATTATATCTCTTGGAACGAATGATTCTTATACGTCGAAATTTAATGACACTGAATTTGAAACCAATGTGCGTCGTTTGCTTGCTAGAATGGAACAAGCTGCTCCTAATGCTGCCATTCTTTGGGTTACACCGGGCGACAATTATCGCTATCGCAGATATTTGAATTACAGTACGTCAAAAGCAAGTGATGTCATTCTTAAGGTAGCGAAAGAAAAACAAATTATGGTATGGGATTTTTATGATATTATGGGAGAACTCAATGCTATTATGAATTGGTTTTATGCTGGGTTAGCAGCAAAAGACAGATTGCATTTCAATAAACAAGGCTATGAATTACAGGGCAATTTATTGTTCAATGCATTTTTGAGAGCTTATAATGACCATATTGAAAAACAAGAATGATGGATTTTATCAAGGATTTCCTGACATATGACCCGAGGCAACCGATGCTGTTTACGCATTTGTATTTCTGGATATTCTTTGCGCTTGTTTTGGCGGTTTATACGGTGATTTATAAGAAAAATCCCTTACGGAATGCCTTCTTGTTTTTTGCAAGTTTGTTTTTTTATTGGAAATCAGGGGGACACTTTTTTGTGATTCTGATTTTCTCGACACTTGTTGATTATACGCTGGGACAACTGATTTACACTTCAAAACTTCAGTGGCGAAGAAAGCTCTTTGTGAGCCTGTCTGTCGTCGTGAATTTGTCTTTGCTGGCGTATTTCAAGTATGCTTATTTCTTTGTGGATATTGTCAATGATGTTTTTGGAACACAGCATCAGGTAATAGATTTACTTGCCCTTTGGACAAATAATTTGACTGGCAGCTCATTTAACTTGACACAAATTATCCTTCCGGTAGGAATCTCTTTTTATACTTTCCAAACCATATCTTACACTGTAGATATTTATCGCCGAAAAGTTTTGCCTGTAAAAAACATTGTTGATTTCGGATTTTATGTGAGCTTTTTCCCTCAGCTTGTTGCCGGACCGATTGTTCGAGCGGCAGAATTTGTTCCGCAATTGTACAAAAAATATCAGGTAACAAAGCGTGAATTCGGTTATGCCTTGTTTTTAATTCTAAACGGGCTGATCAAGAAAATGCTGATATCCGACTTTATTTCTATCAACTTTGTGGATAGGATTTTTGCGAATCCGGAGTTATATACTGGAATTGAAAATCTGTTTGGCGTTTACGGATATGGGCTTCAAATTTATTGCGATTTTTCCGGATACACCGATATTGCAATTGGGGTTGCGCTTTTGTTGGGTTTCCGTTTGCCGCTTAACTTTAACTCACCTTACAAAGCTGAAAGCATTACCGACTTCTGGCGTCGATGGCATATTTCTTTATCAACTTGGTTGAGGGATTATTTGTACATCCCATTGGGCGGAAATCGCAAAGGGAAAGCCAGAACCTATATTAATCTTGCAATTACCATGATTCTTGGCGGCTTGTGGCACGGGGCAGCTTGGCGTTTTATCATTTGGGGAGCATTGCACGGTGTTTGGCTTGCCATTCATAAAGGCTGGTTAACAGTTTTCGGAAAACCAAGTGGAAAGCCCAGGTTTTGGGGGCATTTTTTACGTGTCTTTCTCACGTTTAACTTGGTAAATTTTGCATGGATATTTTTCCGTGCTGCAGATATGCAAAAAGCCAATGCAATAATTGCTAGAATTGGAACCGTATTTAACGGCGAACAATTAAAGCAATTTCCCGAAATCTTATCCGCTTACGGACACATTTTTGTGCTAATGCTGGTAGCATATATCATACACTGGTTGCCGAAATCATTTAAAACTAAATATCAGAATTGGTTTATTAACATGCATTGGTCATTGAAAGTGTTGATTGCTGTGATAACCGCTTTTATTCTATATCAGGCGAAATCGGGTGATGTTCAGCCATTTATTTATTTTCAGTTTTGATTTTTTGAACATTAGCTTAGTTTGCTAACTAGTGTTTTTTTGTTAGTTTTGTGTAGAATAGAAATTAATCTGATTAAGATGAAACTTAGTATTATAATACCACTATATAATGAGGAGAATTCAATTGTCAATGTATTGAATCAGCTTGAAGAACTAAGTTTTCCTTCATTTCTAAGTCAGATTGAGATTGTTGTTGTTGACGATAAAAGCTTAGATAAGAGTAGAGAAGTTGTTGCTGATTACATTGAAAAATCTAAGTTTTCAATTCATCTTGTTTCTCATGAGAACAATACTGGTAAAGGTGGCGCAGTACGTACTGGTATTAAGTTTTCGGATGGAGATTTAATATTAGTCCAGGATGCTGACCTTGAGCTTGATCCAGAAGATATTCCTAAAATGCTTAATGTGATGAATGACCTAAAGATGGACTTTATCAATGGGAGTCGTTATATGGCTGGAATATCTCGGCCCTTGTCTTCATTTAAGCGTTATATGGGTAACCGTGTTTTTACATTATTAACCAGTTGGATTATTAATGTTAAAATTTCCGATGTTGCTTGCGGCTACAAGTTATTTAGGAGAGAGTTATTAGATCATTTTGTTTTACGTGAAAATCGGTTTGGGTTTGAAGCCGAACTGATTATTAAAGCGATGCGTCAAGATAAAAACAATATTGCGGAAGTTCCAGTTCAGTATTTTCCTCGGCAGTTAAATGAAGGGAAAAAACTCAAAAATATTGACGGGTTTAAAATTTTGTGGACAATTTTAAAATATGGACTTTTTCGTGCAAAATAAAGTAAATAATGAAACGAGTTTTTTCTAAGTTTTCCATCGACAAATTTGCCATATTCATTCTCATCCTTGCGATGTTTTTTAATATGTTAAATACTAAATCATGGAAGCAGCCTAATGGCATCATTTATTGGGACGTAATTTCATATTACGGTTATTTGCCTGCCACATTTATTTATAAAGATCTTAGCCTGAAATTTAAAGATAATTATGAAGGCGATCACCATTTTGTTATTTGGGCAAATAAAACTCCGAATGGGAATTACGCAATGAAAACCAGCATGGGCTTGAGTTATTTATATGCTCCTTGGTTTTTTATTGGACATGCTGTTGCACTAAATACAGACTATGATGCTGGAGGGTATTCTGTTCCCTATAATATTGCTCTGCAATTTGGGATTTTATTTTATCTTTTAATTGGTCTGATTTTTCTTCGAAAGGTGTTGAGGCGATATTTTAACGCTTGGATAACGGCATTAACGATGATTTCAGTGATTGTCGGGACAAATTTATATTTTTATATTGTTTATAAAGCGGCCGTGAGTCATAGCTATAATTTCATCCTTTTCTCTATTTTTATTTGGCTTGTAATTAAATGGCATGAGAAACGAAGTTGGAAACATACAATCTTGTTAGGTTTGACAGGTGGTTTAATAACTCTTATCAGGCCGACAAATATAATTGTGTTACTTCTTTTGTTGTTATGGGATGTTACCAGCTTCAGTGATCTCAAAAAGCGTTTCTCGCTTTTTATTCGGGAATATCGGAAGATACTTGTTATGGCAGGGGTATTTATCTTAATCTGGATTCCCCAATTTATTTATTGGAAAACGATTACTGGCAGTTTGTTCTATTACAGTTATGGGGATGAAGGATTTTTCTTTTTACAGCCGAAATTTTTTAAAAGTTTATTCAGTTATCGTTCAGGCTGGTTGGTTTACTCACCAATTATGGCAATCGCTCTTATTGGTTTTCCGTTTATGATTAAACAAAAAACAAAAGAAGCACTTACTCCAATTCTTTTGTTTACGTTCATTAATATGTGGATTATATTTTCTTGGTGGTGTTGGTGGTGGGGTGGAAGCTTTGGTTTACGTCCATTGACCGATTCTTATGCATTTCTTGCCTTGCCTTTCGCTTCATTCATCTTTTTTATTTCGAAACAAAAAAGAATATGGATTAAAATTGTCGGCTTATCCCTAGTCGTCTTACTCAATGCTTACGGAATATATATGACTGTTAAGTATGTTCGTTTGTCGATTCATAATGATGGAATGAACAAAGAATTGTTTTGGTATAACTTTACAAGTGTGAAAACTAAAAAGAATTTTTGGGATAGGGTAACACCTCCTGATTACGACAGAGCCTTACGCGGATTGGATGAGAAACCAACGATAAAACTTACTCCGATTGAGAAAATACGATTTAAAATAAAACTTGATAATCAGATTATTAATTCTACTCCTTTAAAGCTAAATGAAATCAATACATTTCGAAAAGATATTAAAGATACATTGATTATAAATAAATTAAATAAATTACCCGTAGTATTCTTTTGGAGTAAAACCGGTTCTCCAACAATACAAATGAATAAGAATAATGCTTTACAAACAAAACGACATGAGTTTGCTTCATTGAAAACACTACCTCGTGACGCTTTTTTTGAAGATACTATTTACAATCTGAGTTTTTATTATCGTTTCCATGATGATTTCGAAGGAGCATATTTTTATCTAGTTCAAGTTGATTCTGCCGGGGAACACGAATGGACTGATCATTTTCCTTTAATTCCGGCTAAAAGTCCCCCTGGATGGGAGTTTATCAGTTTGGATTTTGACATCAAACCAGACTTGAAAAGTCTTAAAATCAATTTCCATCACCCCAAGTATTCGAATAGTTATGAATATTTTAGCGATTTTTTGATTATTCCAAAAGATTCCGTTTTGATTTTTCCAATCAATGACAGCTTAATATTCAGAAACAATGAACATCTTTCAGTTGATTGAGATTTGGTTTGAATCCGAAACAACGATTAGCACTAAGTAGAAAAATTCTGATATCTGAAAGTGTCGATTTGCGTGACGGATTGAATTAGGCTATTTCTTTCTTGTAAGCAGTTATTGCTTCATTAAGAATTTCTTGCGCTTCTTCCTTTTCAGCCCAGCCATCTGAATGCATTTTATTTTTGCCTTTGTAGTTTGTAAACCAAGTTGAAAGAATGGTTTTGATGCCGGGGTATTGTCTTTCTAGTTCGTCAAGATTATTGATGTGCGCGAACGCAGAAGTATTAGAAACAGCAATAAGTTTGTCATCTGTTTCACCATGATCTTTTAATAATAAAACGCCAATAAGCTTGCACGGTACTACACTGCCTCGTTCGTATGCCGGTCCTAAAATAATAATATCTAATGGGTCTCCGTCGCCTCCTTCTGATTCCGGTAAATAAGTCTGTGGAATCATTCCATAATTTGCTGGATAGGCAAGATAATGAATGATACGGTATTCACCGTTTTTTAAGACTTCCCATTCCGCTTGGCCACTTATTTTATTGACTTCGTATTTTTTATCGCTGCCGGCGGGGATTTCAATCACTGCATTCACAAGACCGTTTTCATTTATTGCCGGAAAATCATGCCATAAGTGAGCTGATGCTTCATTCTCTGATTGACAGGCTGTTAGTGCAATGATAATGCTGAATCCCAAAGTAATTAATGCATTTTTCATAGCTTGAATTTTAATATCTTACCGGATAAAATGCTTCAATTCCGATTACGTATTTTGAGTTTTTTGTGAGCCGAAATGGAATTTGATCGGTAATACGTATTGCGTCATCGTCGTATTGTTCATCATATTTTAACTCAACTACCGGATAATTATCGATTTGTTTCGGATTAATCGTGAAATTAATGTTGGGATGTATTGCTTGATATCGTACGTTTTCATCAACTGTAATTCGGTATTTCCCGCTTGCATCTAAGAAATAGTAACGATAATAGCGATTTAATAAGCTAGGTCGTAATCGTTTCAATAAATTGATTATATCTGCTGGCAAATCAGCTTCTGCTTTTTTTAAATAATTCGATAAGGCGGTTTTTGAATGGATGATTTCGGAAATTTGTGTTTTTGGTAATTTGTATTGCTTTTTATCTCCGACAAAGCCAGATTTTATTTTAATTTCTAATACAGGCTCTACAGATTCAGCTAATAAATCACCATACCAACGAATTCTTACTTTTTTGCGTTCGCTTCTGCCATGTACATTATCGTAATAATTATCAAAGCCTAAACTGTCCAGATAAAGGTTGTTAACATAGCGCGGATGATACAAAGGTCGAAAGAATGACGGCAATGATAAAATAATTTGATTTACCTGAGAAACGCTTAATGTTTCCGGCACAAATTTGCGTTCGTAACGTTTGCGTATGAGATTAAGATTTGATTTCATGCGATTATTCGGCATCAATGAATGAAACACGAACGCTGTCATTTAATTTTTGCAAATCTTGTTTGCAAGACTCCAGACTTATCGGATTTTTTGGTTTAATGTCGAAGCTCATTTCCAACATAGTTTTTTCTTCATCGTAGCGTTTTAAATTGAATTTCTTAAAATGACGATCAATTGTTGTCATTATTTCGCTCATGCTTTCCTTTTCGGGATTATCCATGCGAACGATAAAATTAAATGCAACATTTTTATTGCTTGGTTTGATGAAATGGCGCACCCAAATTACACCAAGTATGATGAGAAAAGCTGCAATAGTGACACCCGGTTGGTTAGCTCCCATTCCCAAACCGATAGCAACTGAAACAAAAAGATAAGACAATTCTTCTGGTTCTTTTATGGCTGCACGATAACGAATGATAGAAAGCGCACCAACTAAACCCAATGACAACGCAACAGAACTACCAATCAATGTGATAATTAGCATGGTTGTTAGTGAGACTAATACAAAATTATAAGCAAACCGACTGCGGTTTGACAGACTATGTGCACAGGTTCTGTATGTATATTCAAGAATGATCGCCAACACAATACATATCAGTGCGTTAATGATGAAAAGCCGAACGTCAATGGTTTGAGGTTCAAAGTTGAAATAATTTATTAGCCTATCGTAATTCATAATCTTTTATTTAATAATTAATAAAATTGTATTTTTAGATTTTGTGAGTTTCCTTTATAGGTTTTGCCATTTAGTTTGAGTTCAGAACCCATTTCAATGACATGTAATTCGATGACATTTTTCACTGTACTTTCAGTGAGATGTATCGTTCCGGGTCCAAATTCAAGTTTCTTTTCCAATAACAAAAATCCCATGTCTGCTCCATCAATATGGTTGTTCTTTCCTTTTATGCTTGAAAGGTCTTTTGCAGACATGCCCGTAACTGCATCGCGAATTGTGCAATTATTTACAATTAAATCGGATTGTTCTCCCGAGCTTATTCCTTTGTCTCCAATGTTTTTCATGTAACAGTCTTCTATGAGGATTTGACTGCCTGAAAAATCAATTGCATCATTGCCAGTATATAGAAATTCACTTTGAGATAAATTACCAGTACAAAAGTCAGAATCAAAAGCATCTGAAAAAGTATTCGAAAATGTGGAATATTTGACATTGAAATGCGAGCGAATGATATTTAGCGCATCCTCGCTATGGTTGTTGTCAAATTTACAATTTTGAATTTCAACATCTGATTCATAAAAACAAACGGCACCTGTTAGATTCCATCCATGGAAGGATAGCGTGTTTTGATTTCTGAAATAAGTGTGCTGTACACTAGATGCTTTGTCGGAATAGTCGTTCGCATCCAAAACAATGAAATATCCAGAAATGCTATCTCGCGAAAAAATCTCAATTGGGGCATTTTCTTTTCCTTCCAAGTAAACAGGAGAAAATGAAATAATGCCAGCACCTTCTGAAAAATTAAGTTGTGCATCTGCCTCAATTATTAGTTTTGTTTTTATCGGAACAACAATTGGTTTGTCAAAAGAATGCTCGCCTGCTGGAATAGTGTATGTATCTCCATTTTTAAGCGTTTCGGAAATTAGATACTTGTTGTAAAGCTCTGTTCTTGGATTATAAGTCCCAGGGGTCGGTAATTCATTTATTCTTACTTTGTACTCACTACCTGCTTGATCTTTGAAGTACAAATAGTTGTATTCCAAATCAGGAAATGGTATTTGTGCGGTGTAATAAATCTCTTCTTTTTTAATCTTAGGTTGTTCATCAATGAATGCACGTAATCTTTTTTTCGTTCCAAAGCCTGTGAATTCTATTGTTTCTTGTCTTAATATTTGGAGGGAGACTGTGTCATAATTCAAAGAGTATGCATTGACACAATGTCCGAGATTAATTTTTTTGACATTGAATGCAGTAGGACTTGGGTTTTGAGGATTGATTTTAGCATATTGTTTGGGCAAACTATCCTCCTTAAACCATGAAATAAGCGTACCAAGACTATCTCTAACTTGTTCAGCACGTAATGTCATGTAATCTGTGTCAAAAAAATAATATAGAAATTCTTTTTGAAGAATATGCTCAAAAGATGAGATTTCATTGGCATACTTATCTTTATATGCGTCAAGGAAATCGGGATTGCTGTATGTTTCAAGTGCATTAAAATAAGCTTCTCGGAATATGCTATCCTTAAGTAAATTCAAATATCGACCTTCCATTGGTCTGTTGGGTGAAGTTCTACTCATCCCAAGTAAATCGTGGTCTGGTATAAATTTGTCGTTGTCAACATAACAATCAAAAATGATAGGTTGTAGCCGTGAAATCACTGGATTGTAATAGAACCTTTGATTGTGCCAGCGGAATGCATGGTGTGCATAAAAGCAGTCAAGAAGAGCAAATGTTTTTGCTGTTTTCTCAATGTCAAATATTTCGCTTGCGTCTGCTGTATGCCAACGGAAGTGTTGCAATAAATTTTGGCCTAATTCAAATGAAGAAAGTAGGTTTGCTGATTTTTTGATTTTTTTCTCGCCAAACGCATGAATTTCAGTTGTTTCGTATGCTAAGTCGGCTTGTATTCCATTTCGCATGTTATCCCAAAATTCAAATTCATCAAATTTAAGAATTGGGCCTTCTCTGTGTTGTGCTGATTCTATAACTTGCTTTTTAAAATGTTCTTCGTATGCATAAACACCTTTTGAGTCCCCGTTCAGATAGAGATTAATAAAGCCGTATCGCGTTGCCAAAAGCCCTTCGTCTAATGCAATTTGATGCAAAAACCATTCGTTTAAAAAATCTCTTGTTATCGGTGATTGTACAGAAAATTCACGAATTCCTTTCCAAGAATCTTCAGTAATTTCAATTCGAAACGACCATTTATCTCCTTTGAGATGATCTAACCAATCCCCTTTAAGTCGCATTTCAACATTTTTTAATCTTCCATCCGTATTTATTAGGGCGGTTATGTTTTTTTTACTTTCCGGAGTAATTGTGCCGGCTTCATACGCTTTTTCTCGATAGGATTTTAAACGATAAAGGGGTTCAGTATTAATAAGTACATGCATAAAATCCAAACTATCCATTTTGGGATATTTGCGTTTAGGAACTTTTGATATGCTAAGTGAATCGAGCCAAATATCTTGGTTCTCTTTATTCCAGATATAAACTTTTATGCTGCGTTGGGAAAGGTTTGGGGGAATGAAAAATTCAGTTTGTAAGCTTTTCCACCCACCTGGATGTGTGGATATTTGTTTCGATACCTCGTACAGTTCATTTTCTCCTTTTGCTTGAGCTACTAAAATAGGAGTTGCATCTGTATTGCAAACAACGTGCATGTTCACATAGTGGTCTTGACTTTGTTGTGCATTAATTTCCGCAATGTTTTGGAATGTTTTGTCTGCAGGAATAAATAAGCTTTGTTTTCCCTGAAATGCAACCTCGTCAGTAATAAATTCTGCAAAATCTGCAAGCTTAATGCTTTTGTTTGTCGGTAAACTGTCATCCGCTTCAAAGCCCAAATGTACATGGGTTTCTGTGGCAAGTGAATTAAACCGATCTGTTAATTTAGTATGAAAAAACAACAATGCAAACATAAGCAATATACTTGTTATGAATAAAGCAATGTGTTTAATTCGTAATCTTGTCATCTTTTTATAATTGTGAATTGCAAAACTAATAAATTTG
>JAQIBY010000019.1 GCA_027858835.1 Bacteroidales bacterium
TTAAGAATGTAAAACCCTATTGAGATAAACAACAACAGTTTACAACAGGATGACAAATTCCATTGCGGTGGCCGGCGCCAAAAGCTAATAACCGCAACGGAATTTATCACCAAACGTTATAGCCAATGCTAAAAAAAGACACCTGCATATTAACATTCAGCGTTTTTAAAGAAATATTATTATGAATGACAAAGACAAAACCAGAGAACAACTCACGATTGAGTTAAGAGAATTACAGCAAAAGTATGATTCTTTAAAAGAAATTTCGGATAAAGGTATCACCAAGCACAAGCAGGCGGAAAAGTTTTTGCTCGAAAGTAATGAAAACCTTTCTATCACGCTTCATTCCATTGGCGACGGCGTAATATCTACAGATAAAAACGGCTTGATCGTTCAAATGAATCCTATAGCCGAAAAGCTTTGCGGTTGGAAATTGTCCGATGCGGCAGGCAAGCCATTAACAGAAGTTTTCAAAATCATTAATGCTGAGACCCGTGAATCAGTTGCCGATCCGGTAAGAAAAGTATTGGAAAACAGTGAAATAGTAGGACTTGCAAACCACACAGTACTAATTTCGAAAAATGGAAACGAATACCAGATTTCCGATAGTGCTGCCCCCATCAAAACTAAAGAAGGTGAGATTACAGGGGTGGTATTGGTTTTTTCTGATGTAACAGAGTCGTATGCGGCACAAAAACAGATGAATATTAGCGAAGAACGATATCGTAGTTTGCTAAATAATCTTGAAGCCGGAATTGTTGTTCATGCACCCGATACTTCTATTGTGATGAATAATCCCAGAGCATCAGAATTATTGGGATTAACCAATGACCAGATGAGAGGTAAAGCGGCCATTGATCCGGTATGGAAATTTGTAAATGAAGATAATATTCCTATAGCACTCGAAGATTATCCCGTTAACCGAATTGTAAGCACAAAGCAAGCAATAAAAAATCAAATATTAGGGATTCACCAACCCGGCAAAAATAATATAGTCTGGGTAACTGTCAATGGTTTTCCGGCGCTGAATAAAACAGGTGAAATAACTGAAATAGTCATCAGTTCTATTGACATCACCGAGCGCAAGAAGAAGGAGGAGAAGGTTCGTGAAAAAAACATCCAGTTTAGAAAGCTTTCTGCAAATGTGTCCGACTTGATTTTTCAATTTACGAGAAGACCTGACGGAACATATTACGTTCCCATAGCCTCAGAAGGTATCAGAAATATTTTTGGCTGTTCACCCGAAGATGTACTCAACGACTTTACTCCGATTGGCAAGGTGATTTACCCCGATGATGCAGTTAGAGTAATTAGCGACATTGAGTACTCCGCAAAGCATTTGACTTACTTCACCTGTGAGTTCAGGGTGCAAATACCCGGCAAAGCAATCCAATGGATTTATTCCAAATCAAATCCCGAAAAATTGCCCGATGGCAGTATAACCTGGTATGGCTTTAATGCTGATATTACCGAGCGGAAACAGGCAGAAGAATCATTAATAAAATTGAAAACTGCGATTGAAAAATCAGAAGTATCAGTTATTATCACTGACAGTAAAGGAAACATAGAATATGCAAATCCATTTTTTACTGAACTAACCGGTTATTCCGTAGACGAATACATAGGGCAAAACCCTAAAGTTTTAAAAACCGATTATCATCCAAAAGAGTTTTATGAAGAATTATGGAATACAATTGTTTCGGGAAAGACCTGGGAGGGTGAGTTTTATAATCGTAAAAAAAATGGAGAATTTTATTGGGAAAACGCAATTATTTCACCCATTAAAAATGATAAAAACGAAATAACTCATTTTGTTGCAATTAAAACAGACATCACCGAAGCAAAGAAAACCAGTACAGAACTAATTATTGCAAAAGATAAAGCCGAAGAAAGCAACCGCCTGAAATCTGCATTTCTTGCCAATATGAGCCACGAAATCCGCACGCCTATGAATGGTATTCTTGGTTTTGCCGGACTATTAAAAGAACCAAACTTAACAGGCAAGGAACAACAAAAATACATTCAGATTATCGAGAAAGGTGGTGCCCGTATGCTTAATATTATCAATGATATTATTAATATTTCTAAAATAGAATCAGGTCAGATGGACGTTACCATAAGTGATTCAAATATAAACGAGCAAATTGAATACATTTATACTTTTTTCAAACCTGAGATTGAAGCCAAAGGAATGCAACTTTCCTTCAAAAACATGTTACCAGTAAAAGAGGCTACCATTAAAACTGACCGTGAAAAATTGTTTGCAATCCTTACCAACCTTGTTAAAAATGCCATTAAATACAGTGAAAAAGGTTCAATAGAAATTGGTTATGATAAAAAGGGTGAACATCTTGAATTTTACGTTAAAGATTCAGGTATTGGTATTGAAAGTAACAGGAAGGAAGCAATTTTTGAGCGTTTTATTCAAGCTGATATCGAAGATAAAATGGCGAGGCAGGGAGCCGGTTTGGGTTTGTCGATTTCCAAGGCTTATGTAGAATTGTTGGGCGGAAAATTGTGGGTGGAAAGCGAAAAAGGTATAGGCTCAATATTCTACTTTACTATTCCTTACACTACTGAATTACTAAAAACAGACGGAATTACAAATAGTACTGCCGACGATGTAATGGAGGCTCAGGTTAAAAACCTGAAAATACTAATTGTTGAAGACGATGAAACATCGGATTTGCTTTTAAGTACTATGCTCACCAAAATAAATCGGGAAATCCTTCAGGCAAAAAATGGTCTTGAAGCCATTGAACTTTGCCGCAATAATCCTGATTTGGATTTGATATTAATGGATATTAAAATGCCTGTAATGGACGGATATGAAGCTACCCAACAAATACGCCAATTTAATAAAGATGTAATTATCATTGCGCAGACAGCTTATGGACTTACCGGTGACAGAGAAAACGCCATAGTAGCGGGATGTAATGCATATATTTCAAAACCGATTATAAAAGATGAATTAATGTCGTTGATACAACAATATTTCATTAAATAAACAAAAAAATAGAATAAGATGAAAGAAAATAAAGCACATGGCTATAACACGCGCTCATAAATAATTGCCGAGATGGTAGTAATATTAAGATTTGTAGCTCGCTTGATCTTCATCTTAAATTGAAAGTGCATTGCTCCGTAATCGGCAACTATTCATAGCGCAACCGTTGTAAACAATTATGAATCAGCGCAATAAATAATTTTTTCAGCAATTGAAACAATAAGCTGTCTGCTTATTGAAAGTATTTGAATCAATACAGTATTGAAAGCTTGATTTTAAA
>JAQIBY010000026.1 GCA_027858835.1 Bacteroidales bacterium
AATCCAGCACCAGCATCCAAAGCAATCGGCATGTCATAATCACAATGAGTTTGATCAGCACCCAAGTCAATCGTTGGGGCAGGATTGACAGTAATATCAATAGTGTCTGTATCGTAGCAAGCTCCGGAGCCAACAGTATATGTTACCTGAGTTGTTCCTGCTCCGGTTAAGGATGGATCGAAAATCCCGTTGACAGGATCTGAAATCCCTGTTCCTGACCAAGTTCCTCCTGCAGTATTTGCTGAAAGCGTAACGGGGTCACCTGGGAAACAGAATGGTCCGGGAGCTGATATACTTGCGTCCGGCATGGCATTAACATGTATAATAATTGTGTCATCATCTGAACATGTACCACCGGTTCCGACTTGGAATTCGATTTCGTGGTCACCGGGACCGGCAACTGCAGGGTCAAATATCCCAAGCGCTGCATCAGTAATTCCCGTTCCTGACCATACTCCTGTATGCCAGTTTGCTTCCAGATCAATTGGTGGGTCAATTTCGCAAAGATTTGCAACAGTATGAATTGTTGCATCCACATCATTAACAATTTCAATTTGGATACTGTCAATTGAAATACATGCTCCATTTGTCAGTGTATAATATATGGTATGAGTACCGACTCCCGCGCTTGTCGGGTTTAAATTTTGTCCACCTATAACACCCGGACCAGTCCAAACTCCACCTGGAGTTGCTGCAGTTAATAAAAACGCATCGTCTGTTCGGCATTGAATTTCAATTGGATCGATTGTTGGGTCTAAAACTTCATCAACATGAATTGTGATTGTTGATGTGTCAGCACAATTTGTATTTGAAATAATATATGTGATAAGATGATTGCCGGAACCTGCAATTGCAGGATTAAATGTATTTCCGATGACACCATTTCCAGACCAAGTGCCACCTGCATCTGCGGCAGTTAAGGTGATTGCTGGTTCATTTTCACACATATCGGCAACTGGAGTGATCGTTGCATCAACATTTTCATTTACAATTAAATCTGTTGTGTAATATTCTGTAGTACAAGGGTAGTTAACTTCTACAGTATATGTTGTTGATGAACTTGGAGAAACGTCAAGGGATTGTTGAGTTGATCCATTGAATTGCCATGTCCAGTCGATTAGTGATAAGTCCAAAGATGGATTGAAGTTGATACTTAGATTTGCGGTATCCCCTTCACAAATTGGGCCGCTATTCGTAAGATTTATTTGTGCATCAATTTCATCACGAATCCAAATTGTGTCATGACTGGTTACTGGAGTACATGGACAACCATTTGTGTAGGTGAAAATTAAAAATTCATTTCCTTCTGTAATTCCATCAACATATGTATCAATGATTAAAGTATCTGAAATTTGTCCTGCAGGAATAGTGACTGTATCCGGTATATTTGAATAATCTGTCCCCATTGTAGCTGAGCCTGTAATTGATAATCCAATGTTGATATCTTGACTTGTGTCCGTAGAATCGACTCGTGAGAACACAGCGTAATTTTGACACCCTTCATATGTCTCGTCTGTTTGGTACCAAGGGTTGAATAAGTCAATAACAAAATCGGATCCGGAAATAAAACTTTTGGCATTTAGAAATACACCTGAATCATACGAACTGTCTCCTGCATCCCCAATAGCCATTTTAATATGGTATGTTTCACATGCTTGCACAGTTGCTTTTGCAGTGATTGGAATTGTTGCACCATCATACTCTATGTCTCCGCCATATGAATCGGAAACATAATATGCAGGATTCATCCCTGTATTAATATTGTCAATGGTAACCGGTAATGTTGTTCCCGGAATTAAAGCAATATTTATAGAATTGTTTGAGTAGGGTCCTGTGATTCCGGGTCCTGAAAGAAAAAAGCCAAAGACATCATTATAATCTGAAGCTACCCATTCAGGATATTCATCTGATCCAAAAATAAAATCAAATTGGAGAGAATCACTTGCGGGAATAAAATCAAATTCTAAAATTGCAGCATCATTAATTGTGTACCCAGGGATTAAAGCTTGTAAATCAGGGTCTGAACCCCCTGAAGAGTTGTGTCCGGTACTTCCACTGCTATTTGGTCCTTCTGCTAATGCGGCACTCCCGGAGGTAAGAATAATTCCTTCATTAAACGCAGTGCTTCCGATAGATCCATCGAAATATCCTAAGCTAACGGGATCCCCATTATATGTTACATTAAATGCTTCTAAACATCCTGTTACTAAAATATCTTGTATGAGTTCTGTTGGTGTATATGTTGAGCTGTTAACATTAATGTTTTTTGGTTGCGAAATGGGTTCTCTTTTGCAAATAGTAAGTTTTACATACGATTCATTTGGTAAAGCATCTGAAAACCATAAGCGGAGTATAATTCTCTCTCCTCTTAACGTACCATTGTTTTTTATTGTAAACTGCCCCGGTGTAGTTGTAATATGCTGTAAGTCATGAAAAATGTAATTTCCTGAACCATCTATTGTGTAAGCTGCCAATCCGGAAATTATATTTTCATTGTTGTAATCCAAAAACACGTCAATGTCAGAAACTTCCGGCATAATGAATTGAAAATAGTGGTTTTGATTGTAGTATGCACGCAATGAGTTTGGGTCTTCAAGTTCATAATTGTTATTATTGCTTAAGTGAAATTGCATGAAGCTTGGGCTCTCTTCGACTTGAAGGATAATAGCTGTTTCGGGGTGATTTGAAGTGTAGATTGTATCATTAGATTGCTGGGCTATTACCAGCAAGGGCGCAATGAGAAAGAGCAGGATTGTTGTCGTTAGAGTTTTCATGGCTGTTAGCATTTGGGGTTCATTTAATTATACGGTTAAATATAGTGGAAGGTTGCCAATTAACACTAGGTTTATTTACGTAGATGGAATTATGTGCGCTTATAAGGTGAAATTTAGTGTTGAAAGTATAAAAAATCAATAAACATTTGGAGTGAGAGAATAATTGACAGTTTTGAGTTTTTGGTTTTCTATTCTGGAATACAGTTACTTATAAACTCTTCCTTTCATTTGATTTCCACCTTGTAGTTTATAGCAATTCTAAATAAGCTTTTTGGGTGTGTATAAAAATATATAAACAAATACAATTAGCATTTTAAATGGTGTTTCAGTCGTAGGAGTTTTTTTCGTCGCCTTAGCGGTTATACCTGTGTTTTGATAAAATGGGGATCAAAAAAATGGAAAGAACCGTTTGTTCAATTTGTTAATTTTTGTTTTAGATTTTTGAAACTTTCATATGGACCGTTTGTGCTAATTAATTTGATGATAAATTCCGGTGCCTCCTGACTGATTTTTAAAGAAAGTTTGTAATCAACCTCAATACGATTTGTTCCGCTTGTCTTGATTTCCCAACTTACTTCTGAATAGTCTAGTCGTATATAATCTGGGTTTTTCGGAACTGCGTCAGGTTTTGAAATCGACTGAACCAGTATCGTCTGCTTATCTATCTGTTTTTTGGGGTACAATAAATTAACGACTTCTCTATCTTTAAATGGCCATGGGATATCAGTAATAGAGATAATATATGATTTGCCTTTTATCGTTGTAATCTTTGCAGATTGGCAGCGATACACCCAATATGGATAAGTTGCTGCATCATAAATAATGGCTGTTAATGCATCAGCGGTGGTTTTGAATGTCGTAATTACCCGAACCTCAAAATCTTTTTTGCTAATCATCCTGAAATATACAGAAATGCCCTCGTCTTGTTTTGATAATTCCCAATCATCCTGTCCATATATTTTTTCAGTCAGGCTTGCACAAAGGAAAACACAAATAATTAAAGTGAATTTCATAACATCATATTTTCTTGTATTTTTAGTCACAGATTTGAACCAACAAAAATTACACCATGAAAACCAAAATTACACATTATTTCGGAGCGGTATTGCTTTTTTTATTCAGTATGAGTTTTTATTCATGTGATGTATTACAGCAATTAGAATCGAATTTGCCATCAGAGTCTTCTCAACTAACAGATGTTGAAATTCGTGAAGGATTAACTGATGCATTGCGCGTTGGCCTAAATAATGCAGTGAGTCAAGCTTCTGTAACAGATGGATTTTATAAAAACAATGATATTTTTGTGAAATTTCCTGTGGAGGCATACAAAGTTCGAGAGGCTGCGCTAGATTTTCATTTAGATGGACAGGTAAATAAATTTGAAGAAACCCTAAATCGTGCTGCCGAAAAAGCGGCTGCTGAGGTTAAACCGGTTTTTATGAAAGCTTTAACCGAAATGACATTTGCAGATGCCCGTGGAATATTACGTGGCGATGAGAATGCGGCAACGGAATATTTTAAACGCAAAACCTACAATGATTTAGTTCAAATTTGTTATCCCAAGGTAGAGTCTGTGACCTCTGAAGTACAGCTTACAAAACAGTGGGAGCCAATTATTAATGTGTATAACAAGGCGAGAATAATCACCGGGGATCCTGAAATTAATCCGGACTTAAATGATTATGTTACAAAAAAGACCATCGATGGTTTGTTTTTTCTTATTGAAAATGAAGAAAAACAAATCCGTAAAGACCCTGCAAAACGAGTGACAGAAATATTGAAAAAGGTCTTTGGTTCGGTATGAAAACGCTGAAAAATATTGCTAACTTTGCCGCAAATTAAAAATATTAGCTCATGAGACAACTGATCGAATGTGTACCCAATTTTAGCGAAGGACGTGATATGTCCATAATAAAGCAGATCACTAATGCAATTGAATCTGTTGATGAAATAACTTTACTGGATGTTGATCCCGGAAATGCAACCAATCGTACTGTGGTAACTTTTGTGGGTGAACCGATTCCTGTAATGGAAGCCGCTGTGCGTGGTATCCGTAAAGCATCTGAACTCATCGATATGTCGAAACATTCAGGTGCGCACCCACGTTTTGGGGCAACAGATGTTTGTCCGCTAGTGCCGGTTGCAAATATTAGTATGGAAGAAACAGTGAAATACGCCAGACAGCTTGCTGAGCGCGTTGGTACTGAGATTGGAGTTCCTGTATTTTGCTATGAAAATGCGGCATTCAGCGAGGTGAGAAAAAATCTTGCAAATTGTCGTGCCGGAGAGTATGAGGCTTTGCCAAATCGAATCACAACGGAGGAATGGAAACCCGATTTTGGACCATCTGAATTTACCGATACTGTCGCGAAATCAGGTGTGACTGCTGTTGGAGCTCGTGATTTCCTCGTGGCTTTCAACGTGAACTTGAATACAACTTCTACTCGTCGTGCGAATGCGGTTGCTTTTGATGTCCGTGAAAGAGGGCGTAAAAAACGCGAAGGAAGCCCCGTTACAGGAAAACTCGTTAAGGATGAAAAAGGAAATCAGGTTTGGGTTCCTGGTGCCTTAAAAGAGGTCAAAGCCATCGGTTGGTTTATTGATGAGTTTGGAATTGCTCAAATTTCAATGAACCTCACAAATATTTCCATAACACCTGTTCATATTGCATACGATGAGGTTTACAAAAAAGCAAATGAACGCGGAATACGTGCCACTGGATCTGAGCTCGTTGGCTTAATCCCGCTAAATGCAATGCTTGAAGCCGGAAAATACTTTTTGAGAAAACAAAATAGATCATTGGGAGTGTCTGATAACGAGTTGATTAAGATCGCAGTTAAGTCTATGGGGCTAGATGATTTATATAAATTCAAACCGGAGGAGAAAATTATTGAATATTCGATGGCTGCAAAGGAAAAATCAGCCAAGTTAATTGATATGAACCTGTCAGAATTTGTTTGGGAAACAGCATCTGAATCACCGGCTCCGGGTGGTGGCTCAATCGCTGCGTACATGGGTTCGCTCGGTGCTGCATTGGGAACAATGGTTGCAAATCTTTCCTCACACAAGCGTGGGTGGGACGAGCGTTGGGAAACATTTAGCGACTGGGCAGAAAAAGGAAAATACTATCATGATCAGCTACTGGCTATGGTAGATGAAGATACCAATGCATTTAATAAAATCATGGACGCATTTGGGCTTTCTAAAAAAACCGACAAAGAAATAGCAGCTCGCCAGAAGGCAATTATGGATGCCACAAAATATGCAATTGAGGTGCCGTTGAAAACCATGAAACTTTGTTTTGAAAGCATGGATTTAATGAAAGCAATGGTGCAGGAAGGGAATCCAAATTCTGTTACTGATGCTGCGGTTGGTGCCTTAGCTGCTACTGCAGGAATCCGTGCAGCTTATCTGAATGTCCGAATTAATGTTGGTGATTACGATGATAAAACTTTTGTTGATAAAGTGGTGAAAGAAGGTGCGGAAATTGAGAAAGCTGCACTTGAAATGGAGAAAGAAATTCTAAAAATCACCAATGAAAAACTTTAAGCAAATAAATGCAAGAAAGCCGGATGTATTGTCCGGCTTTTTTTGTGAAAATTAGTAAGCGATTACAATTCTTTATTCCCTTTTTAATGAAACTTGTTATCTTTGACAAATTTAGATAATAAAGCAAGCTGGCAGACGTTAATAGAACTGAAAAAAATAGAATGCAGTTAAAGGGATTTACATATGTTTTAATTGTCTTGTTTGCAATTATTGGCACATCTGGGTTTTCACAAGAAAGAAGACTAAAAAAAGCCGATGCATTTTATGAGGCTGGAGAATATTTTAAGTCGGTCGATATGTATAAACGGGCGATGAAAAAAATGACCGGTCGAAAAGAAAAGACTCCCATTTATTTTAAAATTGGAAATGCATATTATATAGCAGGAGATTATCGGAAAGCCAGAACTTACTTAAGGCGAGCTGCAAAATATGACCCATCTAATCGGGAAGCTTGGGTTAAAGAAGCTGAAATTCTTCGAATGAGTGAAAAATATGATGAGGCACTTCAAGTTTACCGGGAATATATTGAAATCAATGGCTCCGACAGTATTGTTGATTTATTAATTGAATCTGTCGAACTGACCCAAAAATGGCTGAGTGAACCAACACGCTTTCTGGTTGAGGATGTTCGTGATTTCAATACGAGAGATAATGATTTTACGCCTTCAATTGTTGAAAAGGACGGTTTTGATCACATCTTTTTTGCATCAAACCGAAAAGGGGTTTCAGGCAAAAAGAAATCAGGAATTACAGGAGAACGATTTAACGATATTTTTGTCTCAAAAATGAACCGGCAAGGTGATTGGAGTGACCCCGAGATGCTCGATTCTTTAAATTCTGAATATGACGAGGGAGCACCGCATCTCACTGATGGGGGGGCTAAAATGCTTTTTACATCTTGTCAGAAAGAGAAGGGCAAACCGCTTGGTTGTCAAATATATGAAATTACAAAAACTGGGACAGAATGGTTAAATCCCGAACGTGTTGATATTGTCGGCGATTCAATCTCTATCGGACACCCATGTGTATCTCCCGACGGAAATCGCTTGTATTTTTCTGCTCGCATGACTGGCGGATTTGGGGGCGCAGATATTTGGTACGTCGAAAAAGAAGATGGAGCTTGGTCTAAACCTAAAAATCTTGGTCCAACCGTAAATACCACTAATGATGAATTATTCCCTTTCGTACGGGCAGATTCAACAATCTATTTTTCCAGTGATCGATTGCCATCTATGGGAGGACTTGATTTGTACGAAGCAAAACCGGACGGGAAATTTCGCTACTTCGTGGAAAACATGAAACATCCATTTTCAAGCCCGGGAAATGATTTTGGAATTTATTATTATTCGAATGCAGAAAAAGGATATTTCACTTCAGATCGACTGGGATCGAAAGGAGAGGATATTTATTATTTTGAAAAACCACCACTTAAATTTGATTTGGAGGGTTTTGTGAAAGATGCCGATACTCAGGAGATTATTGATAGCGCCGTGGTTCATCTGATTGGTTCTGATGGAACTGTGTTTACTGATACAAGTGATATTTATGAAGGATATTTTTCCTTCAATCTTAAAGCTCATACGGATTATGTTTTCGTTGTTAATAAACCCGGCTACTTTAATGGTAAGGCTCGGTTTTCAACAGATACTGCACTCTTTAGTAAAACATTCAGGTATGATATCATGTTGGAAACATATAATAAGACCTTTGAAATTCCCAATATCGAATTTGAATTTGGCTCAAAAGAACTGACAGCCATGGCAAAACATTCGTTGGATAGTTTAACACAAGTGTTAAATGATAACCCAAATATTGTTGTTGAGCTTGCTGCCCATACCGATATGATTGGTTCAGATGAGAATAATATGAAACTTAGTAAAGAACGTGCTGAAGCCGTTCGAACATATTTAATTTCTCGTGGTATATTGCCCGGAAGATTAACAACCGTAGGATACGGAGAGTCTCGTCCAATCGAAATTGAAGAAGATCATCCTGAGTACGATTGGTTGAAGAAAGGGGATGTCTTGAGTCCTGAATATGTTGAGAAACTCACTGATGAACAGCAAGAGGTCGCAAATCAGCTCAACCGTCGAACAGAATTGAGGGTTATTGCTCATGATTTTGTGCCAAGTTTGGATTAAAATATTTTAAATAAGTCAATAAAAAATTTTGGAATGTTTTTTGAATAGATTATCTTCAAAAAAAAATAGGAGACAGGTATGAAGAAACAAATTACACTTGGTTTATTGCTTTTTTTATTAAATGGAATTATTGGCAGTGCAAATGCACAAGTTGTTGGTGGTTATTTTGATAAGCTTGCAGAACTATACGAGCAAGGACAATATGAAGACTGTGCCTTTAAGTCCGATCGAATGACCTTGAGAGGAAAATATTCCAGTGACCCAGAGGTTTATTTGTATTTGGCAATGAGTTACCACCAAATTTATTTGGATACTGTGCTTAATAAATATCCTGAATATGAAAAGGCTTATGAATTAGCCTTGAAAAATCTGGTGAAAGCTAAGCGTTATGATAAGGTTGGTGAGTATTTCCCAAATAATGATTTTGCAATTCATGATATTGTGAAATCCGGTATCCCAATTATGTTAGCATATACCTGGGATGGCAAACACAGCAAAGCAGCATCTATGATGCGCTCATTTGCACGATTGAAAGAAGATCAAAGCTTGTATTTTTACAGTGGGGCAGTTGGGTTCTTTAATTACGACAAAAAGCTTGGAAATGAAGTTGTGGATTCTATCCTTCCGAATTTTCCACAAGTTGTAAAAAAAGCAAGACCTGAAATGAAACCCGTGCTGGCAGATGGTATTCGTTTGTATTTCGATTACCTGATGGAGGATTATTATATCGATTCTGCTGAAAATCTTATCGAGATTGCAACCGATTTCTTTCCCGAAGATACTGCCTTGCTAAGACGGAGTTTTATGCCCTTTGATTCTTTACGCTATGAATAAACCGATTGCAATTATCGGAGGTTCCGGTCTTGAAAATCCCGATATCCTTAAACATGCAGAATCTGTTAATCTTGCCACTCCTTACGGTTCACATTCTGATATTACCGTCGGGGAGATACATGGAAAATCGGTTGTGATTTTATCCAGACATGGGAAAAATCATAGTATTCCGCCTTCGCAGGTGAACAATCGGGCAAATATCACTGCGCTAAAAGATCTCGGCTGTGAAAAGATTATTGCAAGCACTGCTGTCGGAAGCCTTCGTGAAGAAATCAAGCCGGGAGATATCGTGCTCCCTAACCAATTTATTGATTTTACACGACATCGTCCCGTTACTTTTTTTGAGTCCTTTCCGGCAGGTGAAATGAAACATTGCCCAATGGCTGATCCCTTTGATGAACCAACCCGACATCAATTATTACAACTTGCTGAATCACTAAGCTTAAAAGCACATGAAAAAGCTTGTATTCTGACCATTGAAGGACCGCGTTTTTCAACTCGTGCAGAATCTCACATGTTTCGCACATGGGGAGCAGACCTTATTAATATGAGTACAGCACCTGAGGCAATTTTGGCGAACGAAGCCGGAATTCCTTACACAGCAGTTGCAATGAGTACTGATTATGATTCATGGCGTGATAATACTGAAGCAGTAACATGGGAAGCAGTTTTGTCTGTCTTTCAGAAAAATGTGCATAATGTACTGAATCTGCTTCAGGAATACATTAAGCAATATGGCTGAATCGATTCCAGAACAAAAATTGATCGTTTGGCAACATAAAGTCATGCCTGAAACCCATTTTAATATTTCAGGACTTCAAGATTTATCCATGATTTATGAAGTCCTACGGATTATTGACGGCAAATTTGTTTTCTTAAAAGACCATCTTATCCGACTTGAAAAATCACTAGTTCTTGCCGGAATTAATTTGCCTTTTGATGAATCAGCCCTTTTGCAGGATATGAATGCATGCGTTTCCGAAAATCAGATAAAACACGGGAATATTAGAGTTTCATTATTTCCCGATAAGGAGAAAATCCAAACTCTGTGTGAAATTGTTCCACATCATTACCCGACAGAGCAGGATTATCAAAATGGAGTTTCGGTTGCTGTGGCTCGGTTTGTTCGGGAAAACCCGAATGTGAAAAAATGGAATACCACAATGAAAGCCGTCGTTGCCCGATACAAAGCAATGCGGAAGGTTTATGAAGTTCTACTGTACAATGAAAATAGTTTTTTAACAGAAGGCAGCCAGTCAAATCTCTTTTTTATTGTTGACGAAACAATTGTAACCGCTCCTGACCACCTGGTGCTGAAAGGAATTACCCGTGATTATGTGATTAAAACAATTACTGATGCAGGTTTTCGATTGAAATATCAAGCGGTTAATGTGAGTGATGTGCTTGCCTATGATGCTGCATTTATAACTGGCACCTCACCAAAAGTTTTACCAATTCGGGAAATAGTTTCCTGTTGCCATGCGGATGTTAATCATCCGGTGCTGCGGCAAATTATGCAACTATATGATTTGCAAATTCAAAAAAATTTAGGATAATGAAAGTAAACGGAAAACATGTCAGAACTGTTCGTTTTGAAAACGGGAAATGTATTATGATTGAGCAAAATAAATTGCCTTTTGAATTTTCCTGGTATGTTGCCGAAACTTATAAGGACTCGTGTCATGCAATAAAAACCATGATTGTGCGCGGAGCCGGAGCGATTGGTGCTGTTGGCGCATATGCAATGGCGCAAGCGGCATTGGAGGCACCCGAGGGGAATTATCTCGAGTTTATTGATGCGGCTAAACAAACAATAAATAATACCAGACCGACTGCACAAAATCTTTTTTATGCAACGGAAGCTGTCTATCAAAAAGCCAAAAAAAATCGGAATGACGCAGTGATTGAAGCTGAACGCATAGCAGATGAAAATGCAGAAGAAGGACGACTTATTGGAGAATTCGGAAATCAACTGATTCAATCGGGAATGCGGATTGAAACGCATTGCAATGCCGGTTGGCTGGCTTTTGTTGATTATGGTTCAGCACTGGCTCCAATTTATGCTGCCCATGATGCAGGTAAAAATGTGTTTGTATATGCCGATGAAACTAGACCCCGGGCGCAAGGAGGACGCCTTACTGCTTGGGAGTTACATAATCACGGCGTACCACATGAAATTATTCCTGATAATGCCGGAGCTTATCTCATGGCACAGGGAAACGTAGATATGATGATTGTAGGGGCAGACCGAATTGTTGCTAACGGCGATGTTGCAAATAAAATTGGAACGCTTGAAAAAGCAATCGCTGCAAAATATTATGGCGTGCCGTTTTATGTTGCCGCGCCTTGCTCCACTTTCGATTTGAATACTGTGTCAGGACAGGATATTCCGATAGAGCAACGTGGTGCAGAAGAAGTTATGCAACAGACTGGGCCTGACCACAATGGGGAAATGCATAGCATTACAGTCAATCATCCAAATTCAGCATGTATTAATCCTGCTTTTGACGTGACACCTGCAGAATTAATACAAGGAATCATTACCGATAAAGGAATCATTCAGGCAAATGAAATCGCAATTAAAAAGCTTTTTACTTTATGAATTATTTAAGCGAAAAACGTGAAGTTGCTGAAATTATGCAACGTCTATATAAACGTGGATTAACTACATGTTCCGGTGGCAATGTGTCCATGCGATTAGATGACGGTAGCATGTTGATTACCGCTTCACAATCCGATAAAGGAAATATTCAGGCTGATAAAATTGCACATATTTCAGCTGCCGGAGAAAATTTAAGTGCCGATTTGCGCCCGAGTATGGAAACCGGAATGCATTGGGCTATTTATCAAGCCCGACCGGATGTAAATGCAATTGTTCATGCACATCCACCGAAAGCCACTGCCTGGGCTTGTTCAAAACGGCCACTTGAAAATAATTTGTGTGGTGAAGCCAGATATTTTCTCGGTGAAATTGTTAGCGCAGATTATCAACTCATGGGTTCAGGTGCGCTTGCAAGTGATGTTGCTGCTGCTTTAAAAGATGGCAAAGCAATCTTAATGCAAAATCATGGTGCACTAACGGTCGGAGATACGCTTTTTAATGCTTATGATCGAATGGAGGTGCTTGAGAATCTTGCCGATTTACAAATTCAGGTCGGTTTAATTGGTAGTCCGTCTGTTTTAACTGATGAACAATTAGATGCAATTGATAATTTTGGATGAATTTCCTGAATTGCATTAAAGCGAATAGAGAAATGGATTCACATTAGATTTCTAAAGTAATTCCAATTGTGTTTTTATTTATTTTTCTTGCAATAAAATAGGTTTATGAAAAAACAAAAACTAGTCGTACTTTCCGGAGCGGGGATTAGTCAGGAAAGTGGGATTGCAACTTATCGTGATAAAGACGGATTATGGGAGAAATATGATCCCATGGCATTGGCAACACCGGAAGCATGGATGAGTGACTCCGCATTGGTTTTGGAGTTTTATAATGTCAGACGTGAGAAGGTGTTGCAAGCGGAACCGAATCCGGGGCATTTAAAACTTGCTGAATTAGAGCAAAATTTTGATGTGCAAATTGTAACTCAAAATGTGGATGATTTGCATGAGCGTGCCGGCAGCACCAGGGTTTTGCATTTGCATGGAGAAATCAGAAAAGCCCGCAGTACGAAAAATCCTGCCTTAGTATATGATATTGCCGGAGCAGATTTGAATATCGGCGATTATTGTGAGCTAGGTTCTCAACTCAGACCTCATATTGTATGGTTTGGGGAAGCGGTTCCGAATATTGAACCTGCTGTAGAAATTATTGCTGATGCAGATATTTTACTTGTCATCGGAACATCATTGAATGTGTATCCGGCTGCTGGATTAATCGATTATGCTCCCCAAAATTGTCGTAAATTTCTGATTGACCCCGGTGAGTTTAGTGCTCATCAGATTACTGATGTACACGTGATTCAGGAAAAGGCCGGTGCCGGTATGCAGCAAATTTGTGAACTACTTTCAGCTAAATAAGTGTTTAGTATAAGGCTTTTTATTAATCTTGCTGATGGTGATAAATGTTATGCCTGCTACCAACTTTTATATCCCTCTTCTGTATTGCTCACATGTTGTATTAGTGATTGAATCACGAATTTTATCAGCAGATTGATTCTCATTTTCTAAATACTCCTCAAAAAGCTTAATCGTTTCTGTCTTGCTAATCTGTATATTTGTTTCAGTTTTTATATCTCTTAAATCAATCAAGAAACTTGAAAAAGCATTCGGCATTTCCTTAACAATCTCAGTGTTTAGATAGTTATTCTCATTATACAAACAATTAAAATTTCCTTCCGATTTGTCAACTATAAATTTACTGACATTTAGATTTGTAATTGACGCTGTTTTCTGACAAGTCTTTAGGCAAACATCATCAAAAATCTTCTTCTCACAGCCTGTTATCTGATGGAACAAACAAAGTCTATTAGTCATAAGTACTATGGGATGATAAATACTGTAATGCAATTCAAAGTCTTTCGGTTTTTTAATGCTCTTTAATTGCATATCATTGATCTCGTTTGAGATAAATGCACCAGAGCAATTAAAATCTTCCTTTAAACCCAATAGAGAGTATGAATTAATCACATTTAAATGCGGACCAGCTATCCATGAAATTCTGTTTTTAAATGCTTCATAAGCTATCCCACTATTATTGGTAACAATCTTTCTGGCTTTTAATCTGATTAGCAGGCTTAAGGCAGAATTATAATCTTCACCAATCAATATGGAAGGAAACCATGGAATCAAACTTTTATTTTCATCAAATAGACGCACAAAATAGTCAAGCCGATTTTCAAAACTATTTGGCAGTTGAAAAAATATTTGTGCATTTGTTTCATCACATAAATGAATATCCTTTTCAGATGAAATCAACACCGATAATCTTGGTTTTGATTCTACTCTAAAGTTCTTATTTAATTTTGAAAGTAAGACAGGTTTTAGATATTCTCTATTTCCATTCAATAAATAAAACACATGCTTCTTTAAGCGGTTTATTTCCTTAAAACTCAAGCTTAGATTATCATCTAGGCTATCATATTTAACGTTTTTGATAAAAAATGATGTGCTCTCAACTAAACTAAAAACCTTGTCTATATCACTTAAGATTGTTTGTTTCTGCTTATTGTATTCTAGATTTGTCTCAGAACATATTTCAAATTCTGTCTCCGGTGTTGCTATTGAAATATGAAGAGGTTCTTTATTCTTACCTGAAATTTTAATATTAATTGCATCCTTCGCTATGCTTAGATTACTCATCTTAGCTAATGCATTATCTTTCATTTTGTTTTTCTGATCGAGAAGCTCATCAATTTCTTTTTGAATCTCATCATCTGAAGAATGTTTACTTAATTCAATAAAGTGTTTTACGGTATTACTTAAAGGATTATCAATAAAAATTTCATCACTTATATTTCCTGATAAAAAGGCATTTGTAAAATCCCTATTAAACACCTTGTATAGTTCTGTATTATCAGTGCTCAATTCTTTACCACTGTTTAACTCCTGCAATTGACTTTTCCATTTTTCAACAACAGTATAAACGTATTCATACTTCTTTATGCGACCTTCTATTTTAAAAGTTGAGACACCTATACTAGCTAATTCTTTTAAGTTAGCAAACGCAGAATTATCTTTTAGATTTAATGGAAACTCTTTTCCCGCATAAGTAGTTTGAAATTGATCTCTACAATGTTGACTGCAACGACCTTTATTACCAGAATTTCCACTTAGCACTGAGCTGATATAACACTGCCCTGAAAAAGAGATACAGTATGAACCATGAACAAAAACTTCAGATTTTATTTGATAAGCATCGCAAAGCTGATTCATTTCTTGAATTTCGTTTAGATTCAATTCTCTAGATAAATTTATTTGCTTTGCATTTAATTTATTTAGAAAATGGATTTGTCCAATATTATGTGTAGTACATTGTGTTGAGGCATGAACAATCAGAGTTCCAAAGTGCTTTTTAAGCAAATAAAACAAACCCAAATCTTGAATTATAACTCCATCAATGCTTGTGTTAACAAGCCTATTTAGCAATTTTATCAGATCGGGAATTTCATTATCAGTGATCAGAATATTCAGCGTGAGAAAAATCTGACAATCATTCTGGTGTGCAATTTTTAAAATACCTGGTAAATCATCTGTAGAAATGTTATCAGCTCTATTTCTGGCATTAAATTTATTTAGTCCACAGTATATTGCATCAGCTCCAGCAACAATTGCTGCTTTAATGGAATCGACATCTCCACCTGGTGCTAATAATTCAATTTTGCTAGACATATAAGTGCAAAAATAGTCAGTAAAAAACAATTATCCTTCATTGAAAGCTGTAATTTTAAAAATCATGATACACGCATAAATTTTGATGAATTACCCTCAGCTTTTCGTGCTTGTTCGATAGCATTTACAAAGACTGGAGGACCTGTTTTAGGGTATGTGCCTTCTAGTCTTGATCATCAATGCCTTTTACTGTCATTAATAAAAAATCAAGACATTTTGAGTAATCCAAGTCCTCATATTCAAGTCCAATTTTTCTGATATTTGAATAATATTTTTTTAGTTTTTTATAGTAATTCTTTTCTAATTGAACAGATGTCGCTTTTCTCCCAATTTTTTCAATCAGAAACCATTTTTCAATCAATCTTGCTGTACGTCCATTACCATCCTGAAATGGGTGAATCTTTACGAATACTAAATGCAATAACGATGCATAATAAAATATCTCAAATGGATTTAAATTCATCCGATTTAGGGTGTTGATATCATGAAATAATTTGTCAAGTTCGGATTTAATTATCTCTGGATTTGCCGCAACATATTCAATTTTATCATCGCTGTTAATTACGAACATCGGATTATTCCGGATTAATCCTTGTTGACTTTTAGGTAGAAGACTTTTACTCAGTATTGAATGGGATTTTTTTACATTCTCAAGTGTCAAGCTATTATTCTCAATGAAGTCATATGCAGAATATAAATCATCTGCTTTTCTAGTATAATCCGCTTTGAGTTTTACGTTTAAAAATTTGTGCTTGAAATAGCTATCAAAATCGATATCCTCTCCTTCAATCTTGGATGAATAAACGGATGAAACAGATTTATAGAACTGAAAATAATCCACAGGCATTTCAAACTTTTTACTTTTATCAATTTTATCCAATGGTGATTCTTTTACAGCTTCAGTATAATCATCAAGTAGCTTATCTGTCAGAATTTTAAAATTCATTAATAATCAGTTTCTACAAAGATAATTTTTTTAATCCATGTTTAAAAATAGTTCATATTTGGAAACGTATGGCTATCTTGGTATTACCCACACCTCTATAATAATTTGTGATTCCGGAGGAAAAAATAATCAGTAAAAAACAATTATCCTTCATTGAAAGCTGTAATTTCAAAAATCATGATAAGATAAATGTGGAGTCCAATTCATAAAACAAAGGGCAAAAAAAAACTGCACCCGAGGACGCAGTTTTTTTGTAAGTGATGATGAATACTATTTGTCAGATTGCTCTAAATCGTTCCAAGTGAAAGAAATCACCTCATTTGCAACGACTTCGGTAATGTAATGCCGATTTTTGTCTTTGTCTTCCCAGCTGCGATTGTCAAGTTTGCCCTCGAGCGCAACTTTATTTCCTTTGCGCAGGTATTTTTCTGCATATTTCGCTTTACCGTTCCATACCACAACTTTATGCCAAGTTGTTTTCGATTCACTCTCACCATCTTTTCCTTTAATGAACTCCGTGGTTGCAACACTAAATCGTGCAATGGCGTTTCCGTTTTCAAATTGACGCACTTGTGGGTCATTTCCTAAATTTCCAATCAATACTACGCGATTACTTAAACTATTCATAACATAAAAATTTAAAAGTTTACAATTTTGTTTCTGCTTCCATTTGTTTCGAAAGCACAGTGCAAACATACAGCCTCGGAAAATGATTAGTCGGTAAATAAATGTTTGCTTTCGTTTAACATTCGTTTGTAAATGATTAAAAACGGATATATAAATGATTGCTAGCGTATTAGGCGAATGTCTCAAAAGGTAAAAAAATGACACAAATTAAGAATGTCTCATAATTTATTTTGAGGCGATGCAAGGATTGTATATCTTTATGTTTGCCCTGTAATCATAAATTATAGGAAAATGAAAACAGAGAACAAACCACAAGATTCAAAATTTGTTGAGGTTCAACACCAACGTCAGGGATGGATTTACATGTTTATTTTATTTCTGCTGATTCTGAATGTAGTCGCCATTATTCAGCAGGTAATATTCGATAAGCCTTTTGGTAATCAACCAGCGCCGGATTGGGGCTTATTTGTCTCTTTAATTCTTCCGATCGGACTATTTATTTTTATGTATCTCAATCGGTTGAAAACTCATATTACCGATGCCGGGATTTGGGTGAAATATCGTCCTATTCATTTAAAGTGGCGATATTATCCTTGGGATTCCATTGAAGCTGCACATGTTCGATTTTATCGCCCTCTTAAAGAATATGGCGGATACGGTTACCGGATAAAAATCGGAACAAATTCTCAGGCAATGAATGTTTCCGGGAAAACCGGCTTGCAACTTGTTTTTAAAAGTGGTCGGCATTTGTTAATCGGGACAAAGCGTGGAGATGACATGGATAAAGTTGTTGAACGATATCGGGAAATAAATCAGATTGATAAATTCACAAAAACTGCCTAATCATGAATGCTATTAATTAATCGGAAGAATTCAGGCAGCTTATTTTGCTTTTGTGATGATGATGCAGAAACCACAGTCTGCACCGAATCGCTTGTTAATGCTGCTTTATTTGGTTCTACTACAAATTCCGTGGAAGAAATATTATTTTGGATTATTTATAACTAAACGAGATGCAACTAATGAATAAGGGAATAAATTAGCAACTCAGACCTGCCTGACGTCAGGCAGGTCTGCGGTACAACTCGGAAGTTCCGCGCAACCAGCTAAATCAGAACAAAGAAGCCGTGTTTCACAAACCTAAATATTTGCCATATTTTCATCTTTCCCACAAAGTTTGCAGTAGAACCTTAAATATTAACCTTTTCAATAATCACTTGCCCATCAAATAAATTTATGGTTCTATGTGCAAAATTAGCATCGCTTTCCGAGTGTGTAACCATAATTATTGTAGATCCTTCTTGGTTTAATTCAGAAAGTAGATTCATAACTTCAAACCCATTTTTAGAATCGAGATTCCCTGTTGGCTCATCTGCAAGAATTAATTTTGGATTTGCAACTACTGCTCTTGCAATTGCTACACGTTGTTGCTGACCACCTGAAAGCTGCTGCGGGAAATGTTTTGCTCTGTGCCCAATCTTCATTCTTTGCAATACTTCCTCTACTTTTTGTTTACGTTCAGAGGCTTTCATTTTTAAATAGATTAAGGGTAGCTCGACATTCTCAAAAACATTAAGCTCATCAATCAAATTAAAACTTTGAAACACGAAACCAATATTTCCTTTACGGAATTGAGTGCGGTCTTTTTCTTTTAATTTTGCTACTTCTGTGTCGTTAAAAATGTAACTCCCGTTTGTTGGATTATCTAAAAGCCCTATAATATTTAGCAATGTTGATTT
>JAQIBY010000069.1 GCA_027858835.1 Bacteroidales bacterium
AAAATCATGAAATGGGGAAAAATAAGCAACCTCGTGGCGCCCCGCATCGGACTGGCAGACGGATTAGCAATTCGACAGTTCAAAGCACACAAACGCAAACTGTTTGAAGCAGAGAAAAACAGATTTAAATAACACAAAAATCATTAGGTAGTATAATTCACAACATAAAACCAGAACTTATTACTGACCGATAAAGCTTGAACAAAATGGATAATAATCAAGGTTCTACTGCAAATTTAGTGGAAAAAGAAATTATTCGTTTAATATTATTGTTTCCTGTAAATATTAGAGATTTAATAAACTCATTTGAATATTATGTCCCTACAGGACATTTAATTTAGGGATTTACTAATTTTTACCGATATATTGTCCCTAACGGGACAGACGCCGTTAGGTGTCAAATATCGGTAAAATTTTAAATGACAATGGTTTATACGTCCTGTAGGGACGCAATATTCCTTGCATTTTAATTATTAAATTGACAATACAGTTTTTTCAACAACAATGAATATACTATCTATGAATCGCTTTTCGGCTCTTTGACAGCCATTTAATGCAACATGCTAACACTATCCGAAAGATTTGGAATTGATGTTCAAATGGTATTCTTCCACTAAATTTGCAGTAGAACCATAATCAATTATCGCTTGACCTCATAAAACAACTGAAAAACCGCATCCTTAGAAGCAGATACATTGTAGCAAAAGTTATTGATGAAATTTCAGAACGACTACAAAAGGAGTTGCCCGGAATCAGAGGATTCTCAAGTAAAAATATTGCAAAATGAGAACCTTTTATAAAGCTTGGAAAAATGAAACTTCAAATTACTCGACAGTGACGAGTAATTTAAAAAACAACAAAGATATAACTGCATCATCATTGACAACAGGAATAGAAAATACTCAAATTAATTCTTTTTTATCTATTTCATTTTCACATCATTATGAAATAATCCTAAAAAAAATCGAAACTTTGGGAAAGATATAAACCTACCAAAACTCCCTAAAAAACTCCAACATACCATCGGTTTGCTTGCCCCAGAAATTGTAATCATGTGCGGCTGAATCTGGAAAATATGTACGAATTGGAAGCTCCGGATGATGGGTTTTTAAGGAATCAGCCATTGCTTGGCTTTGTTGCCAAGGAGAAACGGCATCAGCTTTTCCGTGAGCAATATAAAAAGGAACACGAAAATTTACAGCATCGTAAGCAAAGCATTCCGATTTCCAGCGTTCGGGAAAGGCTTCATATTCGCCAAACCATGCCTTATACAAAAATTCATCAGCCATTGCCGTGATATCAAAATCGCCGGAAAGTGATGCACATGCAGAAAACATTTCAGGCATATAATATGCAAGTAATGTTGCTCCTCTCCCGCCGGTTGAGATACCTGCAACAAAATTCGGACAAGAAGGGTCTAATAATCCTGTTTTATTTGTTATTTCAGGAATTAGTGTATCCATAATCCACGGCAAATCGGGATATTTGCGATATTTTGGCAAACATTCGGGGTGAATTTTCATGGGATAGTTACACAATTTAAAATCAGGAATTAATAATGCATAGCCCTGCGCAAGTGCTTTATTGCAAAACTCGGTACTGTCGCACCATTGGTTCGCCGGCAAATTCCATCCGTGCAAAAGCAAAATGCAAGCTTTGGTGCTTACATCCGGCAATTTAACAGCCACTTTGCTTATAAAACCACGTGAATTTGTTAATTCAAAAAGCGTATCTTGTGAAATACGAAGCGGATAATTCTCAGGCACAGCAACTTCACCGTGGGTATTTACCTTATCCCGATTTTCATTTTCATTCCTGTTTTGCGGGCTTTGGCAGGATAAAAAAAACAAGCCAAAACCAATAAGCCAAATGCTAATTTTCATACACCATATTTTTTACGAAGATACAATTTCTGAAAATAATGCAGAAAGCATGAAAAATGCACAAATCGCGGCCACGGGAAAGCCGGCAGCCTGACAGATTTAAGCGCCAACAATTGCAGGCGGGAAAAAGCGACAGAGGGAGCTCTTTTGCCGACTTAACAATTGTGGTGATTACAACTGGCAGCTATAGGCTGTAGCGTGAAATGCCGCCCAAAACAAAAAAAGATAATATAATCCAGTTATCAGAATTCATTTTAAATTGAGCTAAAGATTCAGGATTTTTTATATTTTCGTTGCGTAACTAATTGCATGAAAATGATAAAAGCAAAACCCTTCCTAATGATAAGTGCAGTTTTCGGACTAAGTCTCTTTCTATGTTTGGCGTGTAAACCATCGACATCAGAAAATGTAACAGAGAAAAAGCCATTGAAAATTGTGGAAGAAGTGCCGGAGATCATGCCTTATGACAGCTTTTCATATCCTGAATTTGATGTGATTGCTTCCTATTTATCGGGAATTACACCGTCAGATTCCGTTTTAAGCGCAAGGCCGGAGTTCAGGTCTGCCGGATGGAAACAATTCTCAAAACGCTTTACTGCGCAATGGAATAATTTTAAAACGGGAGAATTGAATACGGTATTTGATTGGACACAAGAAAACATAAGCTATACAGACAGTATTTTTTATCCGTTTAGCGGACCGGATTTTAATTATTTAAACAGCTTTTTCCCCGATGCAAAATTTTCGTTGATGATTGCATTGGAGCCTGTAGGCAGCATTCCTGATCTATCAAAAATGGATGATACAAAACGACTGGCACTTTTAGAAGCAATGGAAAAAAGTTTATATTTTAATCTAAAATGCAGCTTTTTCAGAACATTCAGCATGGAAGACGAGCTCAGCTCTGAAGTGCTTGACGGCACCATTCCGCTAATTTTGTTGTTTTTAAAATCGCATGGCTATGAAATTGTCAATATTTATCCGGTAGAAATTAATGAAAACGGCATTTTACGTGCTGATACAGCCGACAATATGTTTGCCCGCAAAACCGATAAAAGCTTTGAAAATGCCGCTGCTTTTGTTTACAGAAATCCTGCCGACAGCAGCCTTCGCGAGTTGGTTTACATGAGTTTAGATTTGTCGGACAAGGGCATAGAAGCGGATAATCTTGCGCCATTTCTGACAAACTATATTTCCGGGAACACGGTATTTCTTAAAGCAGCATCTTATTTATGCCATAAACCGCCTTTCAGTAAAATCAGGGACTTAATGCTGAAAAATGCAACGCAAATTATTTCTGATCCATCGGGAATTAATTTTGACGATTATGATGAAAGCTGGGACTTAAGCGTTCACGGGCAATATGTCGGACCGATCAGATTGTTTGGAAGTCGGGTGCAAGATAATTTGAAAGCAGAAACCAAACGCTTGGGGAATAAAAATCTTCCTTTCCGCTTCGGTTATCATTACACGCATTGGTGTTTGATTGATGCAAAGAAGAAATAACAGGGAGAAATTCCAAAACTTGTCCGGCGAAGACGGATGACAAGAAAATTCCAAAACTCAATATTCAAATAACAAGGAAGCACCAAAACTCAATATTCAAATTCCAAACACTTACACTGTGCGAAACTGCTAGCTGGTTGTTGAAATTATAATCGAAATTTCTTGAAAAAACAAAACTGAAATCTCAAACGAAAACACTGTTTGTAATTTGGTGCTTGGTGCTAGTGTTAGGAGCTTGGGAAATTGTGCTAAACAGCAAGCTGTCTGCTGAATT
>JAQIBY010000071.1 GCA_027858835.1 Bacteroidales bacterium
CAAAGGGTTTGCATCTGAAAAATGATGATACAAGATACAAACAAGACGTATTTGAACTTTGTAATGAATTGGGAATTAAGAAACCTTGGAAAGATTTAGGCTTCGATTTTCCAGACAAAAAAATTCAATTTCAAGTAATTTATGAAGATGAATGGAAAAGTAAGATTAATAAAATATTTGTGTAAGCCAGCCCACAGAGCCATACACATTTGCAATTCACACGAGCCAGCACTCATCCAAATATTGCAAAAGAGTATGTCTTGCCAACACACGGGGTGACACTGGAAAACAAAGCACACACCCCGAATCGAGCAGACTGCCCAGCCAGTAAACACTGACGGGGAGAACCTCTCAAATTTACCTGCCGTAATACAATGCAGGCATGGCCACTGTACGTACGGCTCTCGTAAAACAGCACTTCACTTTCCAGCACGCATGCCAACGCTTAGTGAATGACTGAGTGGGTTTCCAATTCAAATGGAGGATGAGTTTGACGCGTAGTAAATTAGCCACAGATGCACGAATGAAAACAAAATATTTTTTTCGTGCATTCGTGGCTGTTTTTTTACTCAGGACTTCACTTTCTCAAACGCATGCCAGCACGCAGTGAAGACCTTAGGTGCAAAGTTTGGCAAAACAAAAACGCTTATCCCATTCCGGAATAAGCGTTTTCAAAACTATGTAAAAGCTAATTAATCTTCCTGATCAATGGTGTCATCAACGAGAACACGTCCGCAAAATTCGCATACAATAATTTTCTTACGGCTACGAATATCCATTTGTCGTTGCGGCGGAATTTTGTTAAAACAACCACCACAAGCATCACGCTCGACAGAAACTACAGCCAATCCATTACGTGCATTTCCACGAATTCTACGATAAGCTGTCAACAATCTGGGCTCAATTGACTCTTCGATTGCTTTTGATTTTTTCACCAATTGCTTTTCTTCCTTCTCATTTTCTTTGGTAATCGCGTCGAGCTCACCCTTTTTATGATCAAGATCAGCTTGCATTTCATCCATTTGAGCAGTCGAAGTTTCAATTACAGCTTCTTTTGCTTTAATGTCTTCTTCAAATGCTTTAATTTTCTTTTCGCTGAGCTCAACTTCAAGTTTTTGAAACTCTACCTCTTTCATCAATGATTCATACTCACGATTATTCCTCACTTTCATTTGCTGAGCTTCGTATTTTTTAACGAGCTCCTGAGAATTTTCGATTTCTGATTTTTGATTGGTAATTGAATCTTGCAGCACTTTCAATTCTTGCTTAAGATTCTCCACGCGGGTTTGTAAACCGGCCAGTGCATCCTCAATGTCCTGAACCTCAAGAGGTAACTCCCCTCTAAGAATTTGAATTCTGTCAATTTCAGAATCTGCGAGTTGCAATTTATACAATGCATGAAGTTTTTCTTCAATGCTCATGCTTGCCGGATCAACTTTTTTTCCCTTTGCCATAATTTAATAATAGTTAACAGGGTTGGTATTTCTGTTTGAAATTTGGACTGCAAAGTTAGGAAAATTTTTAGTAATAACACGATAAAATAAATCTTTTGTAAACTGCTCCGTTTCATAATGCCCTGCATCAATAATCATCATGCGGTTTTCAGCATCAAAAAACTCGTGATATTTCACATCTCCGGTCACGAAAGCATCGGCTCCTGCATGTTTTGCGGAATTTATTAAAAAAGCGCCTGCCCCACCACAAACAGCAATCTTACGAAATTTCGTTTTGTCAGATTTTGTAAAACGAAGTGCCGGCGTGCCAAGCGTATTTTTCACTAAATCAAGCATTGCAGTTTCTGATAATGGCTGCTCTATCTCACCGATTAATCCGATACCGAGTTGTTCCCAAGCATTTTCCAGTTTAATAATATCATACGCAGGCTCTTCATAAGGATGATTTTTTCTGACAGCCTTAACCAGCTGTTTCTGCATATGCTCGGGAAAAACAATTTCCACTTTAATTTCCGGCTCCGTATGCAATTCTCCTTTTTTCCCAACAAAGGGATTGGTATTTTCGCCTGCACGAAACGTTCCGTAACCCGCTGTATTGAAAGAACAATCGCTGTACGCTCCGATTTCACCGGCTCCGGTTGCAAACACAGCTTCACGGAATGAGATAAGGTGAGATTCAGGAACGAAACAATACAATTTCCTCAGCATTCCGCTAGCAGGCTGCAAGCCAGAAAGATTTTGCAAACCAAGTTTTTCGGCAAGTTGCATATTCACGCCCTGCCAAACAGCATCCATATTGGTATGTGCCGCATAAATTGCAACATTATTTTTAATTGCAGAGATTACGGTACGTTGCACATAATTGTCAGGAGTTAATCGTTTTAGCCCCTTAAAAACAATGGGATGATGCGCAATTATTAATCCAGCACCGGCGGCAACCGCTTCTTCCACAATTTCTTCAGTGACGTCAATACTCACCAAAATCTTTTCAATTTCCTGATTCCGATCGCCCACCAACAAACCACTATTATCATAGGATTCCTGATATTTAGGGGGTGCAAATGCTTCGACACATTGAATTAATTCTGATATTTTTAATTGCATAAATGCTATAGTTTAGATTTGATGTTTTCTAATTTCTCACGGATATTTTTCAAACGCTTCACAACTTCAAAACGAATTTCTGCCTCATCTTTCTTTTCACTAATAGTTTTCTGAGCACCATTCAAAGTCATGCCTTTTTCTTTTACAAGATGATAAATTAAATGAAAATTATCAACATCTTTTGTTGTAAACATCCGATTTCCTTTGGAGTTTTTATGCGGCTTAATAATGGAAAATTCTTTTTCCCAAAAGCGAATTAGTGAGGTATTGACATCAAACATGTCGGCAACTTCACCAATACTGTAATAGAGTTTTTGTTTTTTTTCCATAGGGCTCAATATAGTAAAAATCTGAAACACAGGACAAAAATCCCTTAAAATTTATAAAACACAAAAATAATTGAATTTTTTATTTGTTTTTTTTTGGATAAATGAAATTTGTCCTATCTTTGCAGTCCGCAACGTTAATGCGGGAGTAGCTCAGTGGTAGAGCACGACCTTGCCAAGGTCGGGGTCGCGGGTTCGAATCCCGTCTCCCGCTCTTTTTTTTGGGAATTTTTAAGGTAGCCCTGGTGGCGGAATTGGTAGACGCGCTGGACTTAAAATCCCGTGATCAATAATGATCGTGCCGGTTCGAGTCCGGCCCGGGGCACCAAAAATAAGCGATTCCATTTTCATGGGATCGCTTTTTTTATAAGTTATTTTTTGTTCAACTACTTCAAGGACTGAATTTTATCAACTTCTTTACGGATAGTTTCTGATAACAATTCACTTGATTTCACCAATGGCAAACGTAATTCATTTTGGATAATTTCCATTTGAGATAAAACAGCCTTAACCCCAACCGGATTACCTTCCTGAAACATTAAATGTGTCATTTTTAAAAGTAAATAATGAAACAAACGTGCTTCACTAAGATTTCCCTGTCGGGATGCGAGCACCAGATTACTCAACTCCCAGGGATACGCATTGGCAACGACGGAAATTACACCTTCCATTCCCAAACTGATTAGTGGTAAATTCAAGGCATCTTCACCGCTCAAAACAGTAAATCCGTTCGGTTTCTGACTAATGATTTCCATGGCTTTATCTAAATTACCGCTCGCCTCCTTGACCGCCACGATATTATCAAAATCATTAGCAAGTCGCAAAGTAGTTTCGGCAGCTAGATCAGCACCTGTACGCCCGGGAACATTATAGAGAATTATCGACTTATCCGTTGATTCTGAAACTCGCTTAAAATGCTCATATAATCCTGCCTGATTCGGTTTATTATAGTAGGGACAAACCGATAACAACGCATCTACATTACTTAAATCCGCTTCTTTTATTTGTTGCGACAAAAGCTCGGTATTATTTCCTCCCATCCCGAGTACAATCGGAAGTTTTTTATTGTTGATTTTTACAATTTCGTTCAAGACAGCCACTCGCTCATCCGCGGAAAGCGTAGCCGCCTCAGCAGTAGTTCCCATCACAACAAGAAAATCAACCCCACCTTCAATCACATGATTAACAAGTTTTTTCAATGCATCAAAATCTACGGATTTGTCACTTTTAAAGGGTGTAACCAAAGCCACACCGGTTCCGGCAATATGTCTGAATTTTGTCATAATTATTTTGTTTTAACCATTTTCAAATAACGGATTAACTGTTCAAAGAAATATTCATCCGTTTGATTTTCAGTCGGATTTATCATAAAATCATACAAGTTATCATCCTGAAAACGACCTGCAATAAGCCTTGCATGAGTTTCCGCCAACACAAATTGTATCGGCAATATATTTTCTTTACTTAAATCTATTAATACATCAAATGGAGTTGAAATAAATTCACGTACGGTATCTGAAACCGGCTTATAATACCAATTTAAATCTGCTTGACAGAAAAAACGATACTCGGCAGGCTGAATATGAAAATCACTAAGTGCCTTTGAATCAACATATCCCAATGTTGAGAATTTGATATGCTCAGGCAATGATTCCATTAAAGATTTGACTTTTATGAACTGAGCCTCTTTATCGGCCGGATAAATCACACCAAGTCGTTTAACATTCTCAAAACTCACTGCAACTGCCGTATGCTTACACCTTTTGAGCATTTTGGACAATTGATTATTCCCGTATTTCTGTTTCAATGCTTTAAACATATTCGCAAATTGAATTTGAACAAAATTAATAATAATACGGATTTATCCGAGAGAACAAGCGGAAAATCCTTTGAGAATTACTTCAACATGATTAATTTCATTACATTTGCGGTGAGCAGGCTAATCTGTCGCTCCGCTTAGGCGGGGAGGAAAGTCCGGACAGTACAGGGCACTGCCCTCTCGAAATGAGAGATACCTGTGAGGGTATAGTAACGGAGAAGAAAATAACCGTTTCGGTCTTGTACCGGAATAAGGGTGAGAAGGTGAAGTAAGAGCTCACCAGCTTTTGTGGCGACACAATTGGCTGTCCGTCTGGCAGGCTGCAAGGCCATGTATATCTCGGAGTGCTTAGCACACAGAGCTGCCCGCTCTGATTCCGGGAGGGGTAGGCCGCATAGATAAATGGCAGATCTAGACAAAATCCGGCTTACAGGCCTGCTCGTTTTTTTTGAAAACCAGTCCTTTGATATATGAAAAAGTTACAGATTATTTTGGCTGCAGTGATTTTACTTCTCGTTTTTTCCTGCAATAACAAAGAAGAAAAACAGAAACCAAATTCACAGGAAAGCCTGATTCAGGGAGAAATCCTGCATCCGAAAGATTATCCAATTATTATCCGGCAAGGAGCAAAAATTGACAGTATCACTCCCGATACAAATCAAAATTTCAGTTTCACTTTGCAAATCGATGCGCCACAATATATTCAGTTTAAATACCGCAGAAAAAGTTTCCCGCTTTACGTTTATCCGGGTGACAGTATCCAACTGAGCTACGATGATGAAAACACTAAAACTCCTTTTGAGTTTTCAAAAGGCAATACCGCCCCATCTTTATACCTTACTGAAATGACATTGTTTCAACAAAACAGTCCGACTTTCAGTGATTTACTTTACGAAATGGATATTGACAGTTTCTTAATAAAGTCAGAAATCACGAAAAATGAAATGTCGGATCTTTTGGATTTATGGTCAGAGACAATTACGGATGATGATTTTATCGAAAAAGAATCAAAACGTATCAACTTTCTGTTTTACAATTTGAATTTCCGGTATAAAGATTACTTCACCTATTTTTCTGAAGACACGCTTGCCCTAGACAGCGTAAACTTTTTTGATTTTGCAGATAATTTAGACATAAATGATGAAGACGCCCTGGGCTTCGACTCCTATCCCACTGCGATCATCAATTACATCAATTATCAAATGGAAGAGGAAAAGATTGAATCGTATGAAACCATGGTGCAAGAACAAATTGAGCTGGTTCAAAAAGAAATTACAAACCAAGCCGTAAAAGAAGCCGTTCTTTATCAAATAATAATAGATTACGGGCGCTATAACGGATTTGAAGCCATTGAGCAAGCGTATCAGGAATTCATCAATCAAGCTGCGGATGAATATCGGATTGAAAATTTAAAACGTTTGTATCAAAGATGGGATAAAATTAAGCAAGGGGAAAATGCACCCGAATTCAGCTATCCCGATATTAAAGGGGATAGTATTTCGTTGGCAGATTTTCGAGGACAAATTCTTTATATTGACGTTTGGGCAACATGGTGTGGTCCTTGTCGCGTGGAAATTCCGGCATTTACAGAATTGGTTAATGAATACAGCAACGAGCCGGTGCAGTTTTTATCTGTTTCCGTGGATGAAAATAAAACCGCTTGGATAAAATTCATTGAAGAAGAAGCTCCGGATTGGCCGCAAACTTTTACCGGAGGTTGGGATTGCAGTATTTGTGAAGATTATTTTATCAAAGGAATTCCCCGATTTATCTTGATTGATGCGGAAGGGAAAATTATTGATGCAACAGCTCCTCGCCCATCATCCGATGAAATTCGTCCACTCTTGGATGAATTGATTCAAGAATTATCCTGACATTGATTATCAATTAATAATCAATTATAATTTTGCCGAATTCACAGGACTAAATCAGAAAAAACCTAAAATCCTTCAGTGGATTGAAAATATTTCAAAAATAAAATGGCGAATGCACATTGTACATTCGCCATTTTAGAGGTTTATTAACTAATTAAGGATTAATCTTATTCTTCCTTTGCTTTTCTAATTTTCTCCAGCACCTCTTCCTGCACAGTTTTTGGCAGTGGCATATATTGGTGAAATTCCATAGAATAATTTGCTCGTCCGCTACTAAGGTTTCTTAAACTTGTTGAATAGCCGAACATTTCAGACAAGGGAACAATTCCGTTCAGTTTCTGTGAACCTTTGCGATAACGACGCATGGAATCAATTTTTCCGCGACGACGGTTAATATTACCGACCACATCACCAATAAATTCATCCGGCGTATTAATCTCAATGCGCATTACAGGTTCCAATAAGATTGGTTCCGCTTTTCTAAATCCTTCTTTAAAACAAATGGATGCACAAGTTTGGAATGCCATATCAGAAGAATCAACCGGGTGAAATTTTCCGTCAAGCAAAGTAACTTTTACATTTTCAATCGGGAAACCGGCTAAAATACCACGCTCAAGCGTTTTCTTAATTCCTTTATCCACGGAAGGAATATATTCTGCGGGAATACGTCCTCCTTTAATCTTATTAATAAATTCGTATCCGCCTTCTTTGTGCGGCTCAATGCGCATTAAGGTTTGAGCAAATTGTCCTTTACCACCAGATTGTTTTGCATAACGGTACTCAACCTCAACATCTTTGCTAATAGCCTCACGGTATGCCACGGCCGGTTCACCAACCTCAACATCCACCTTAAATTCATCCATTAACCGATCGACAATTATTTCAAGATGCAATTCACCCATTCCTGCAATAATTGTTTCTTCGGTTTCCTCATCAAAACGAGCAACAAAGGAGGGATCTTCATTAACGAGTTTCGCCAATGCTTCGCCGAGTTTTCCTTGTTCTTTCCGTGTTTTAGGATTGATTTTCATTTCAATCACCGTCGGTGGAATATTAATATTTTCAAGGAATAGCGGATTATCAGGACTACACAAGGTATCACCGGTTTTGGTATTTTTCATTCCGATTAAGGCAACAATATCGCCAGGTCCTGCACTTGTCAGCTCTTCTCTGTCTTTGGCACGAATTTTCAAAATTCTACCGACACGCTCTTTCTTTCCTTTAGTCGTATTTGAAATTTCATCACCACTATTAACTGTCCCTGAATAAATTCGGATAAAAGTTTGTTGTCCGACATAAGGATCATTAATTAATTTAAATGCCAGTGCCGAAAAAGGAGCCTGAGGCGAAGGAAGGCGTGTGTGTGTTTTCTCTTCGTCATCAATATCAATACCAACAATCGCACCCACATCAATTGGTGAAGGCAAGTAATCCACTACCGCATCCAATAATAATTGCATGCCTTTGTTTTTGAAAGCTGCTCCGCAGAATACAGGTGTGATAAAAAGCTTCAATGTTGCATCACGAGCAGCATCACGCAATAATTCAGCAGGAATTTCTTCTTCAGCAAGGAAAAGCTCCATTACCTCCTCATTAAAGTCGGAAAGTCGTTCGATGAGTTGATTTCTGATTTCTAGATATTTTTCCTGATACTCTGCTGGGATATCAACTTCATAACGTTTTTTATCATCAAATTCATAAGCTTTTCCCTCAATCACATCAATCATTCCGTTAAAATCTGCTTCAGAACCAATCGGCACCTGAAATGGAATTGCGTGTGCATCAAGATACTCGTTCATCTGATTAACAACCTCAAAAAATTCTGCACCCGTTCTGTCCATTTTATTGATAAATGCAATACGGGGTACTTTATAACGGTCAGCCTGATACCAGACAGTTTCACTTTGGGGCTCAACACCACCTACGGAGCAAAAAACCGCAACCATTCCGTCAATTACGCGAAGCGAACGCTCAACTTCAATTGTAAAATCAACGTGACCTGGGGTGTCAATAATATTTATTTGATGTTTATTCCAACTTGCAGTAATTGCAGCAGAAGCAATCGTAATACCCCGCTCCTGCTCTTGCTTCATGAAATCCATCGTTGCACTACCATCATGGGTTTCACCAAGTTTACGATTCATTCCGGTTAAAAATAAGATACGTTCGGTTACGGTTGTTTTACCGGCATCAATATGCGCAGCAATCCCGATATTTCTGAGCTTTGTTAACATGTTAATTATTCTCTTTAAATTTTGAAGGCGCAAATGTATGGTTTATTTTATGGAAATCATCACATAATCCTAAATTTTATAAATATTTAGGAAATACTTAACAAATCAAGGGTTTAAAAGAAAATCAGACCTGAACGTTTTATAAAATTCGTTCAAAAAAACGAATCCCTTAGGTTAAAAACGGCAATAAAATAAAGCGATGAGAAATTTCCACCCCTATTGTCCAAAAAAAATATCGTTTAATTTGCTGAAATAAAATGCTTGCAAATCTTGACCGACTCACACATCCTTCATAATTTCTAAAACCACTGAATTGTCAGCATAAACTTGCCAATAGTTAATTTTATTCTCCTGCAGTCGGACATGCCAAGCAGTCGGGATTTTCCAGAATCTTGAATTTTGCTTATAAGTTCCTGATGCATATCCTAACAGAATAATATGGTCTTCATTACACACGCGTTCAGATATTTCAATCCGGTAATCCGGAAAAATTGTTAAATAATTTCGCCAGGCCTTTTCAATTAATACCTTATTGGTAATCGTATTTTCCCTTGAATCTTTAAAAATATGATGTATCGACATGCAATCCAACATGGCATTAATATCGGCAAGATTAATTGCATCAATGAATTTTGTGATAATATCTGTATTCTGAGTTTCCATGCCCTAAAAATAGTGATGGATTTCCCATTTATCAAATCCAATCAACTTATTTTTTCAAATAGCCATGGTGGAAAACTTTTTAATTTGAAATCATAAAAATAGCATTTTATCTCAGGACATCACTTTCTCTCGCGAATGCCGTCGCTTAGTAAACGTCAGGGATGCAGAATTAGCCAATTTAATCCGCACGCTCGAATATCCATTATGCTGCATAACATTTTGCTCGAATAAAGAACATAAATCACAGATTTTAAGCGAAGAAACTCTTATAAACATAAGGATTAATCTATTTTTATGATAAAAAACCATCGCCAAAACACTCGTAAAGATTTTAATTCAGTAATTAAATACTTAAATTTGTAAAAAAATACGATATGAAAAAACATGATGTAATAATTATTGGAGCAGGGCCTGCTGGAATAATTGCCGGCGTAACTGCAAAAAAACAAAATCCGAACAAACAGATTTTAATGATAACAGAAGCTCAAAAAGGGCTGGTTCCATGCGGGATCCCATATGTTTTCAACAACTTAGATGACGTAAGTCAAAATGCCATGGGGCCGAAATCATTTGTAGATGCCGGAGGTGAGTTGATTATTGATAAACTTATCTCAATAGATGCAGAGGCACATCAAATTAAGACTGCTTCCGGGATAGAATATTTATATGGGAAGCTTGTTTTTGCCACCGGATCACAACCTGTTGTACCAACATTTATCCCGGGATATGATTTGGATGGTGTTGACTATATCAAGAAAAATTATGCATACATAGAATCGCTTCAGAAAAAAGCAAGAGATGCAAAACACATTATTGTTATCGGCGGTGGTTTTATTGGTGCTGAAGTTGCAGAACAATTGCACATGCGCGGAGATGCTAAAGTAAGTTTAATTGAGCTTGAAAAAAATTGTTTCAGCAAAGCCTTTTCGTCGGAAATGGCAGAAATCGCAACCGAAAAACTGCGTGAAGCTGGTGTTAATGTTTTAACCTCCACAAAAGTCGTGGAATTTATTGGTGAATCCGGTAAGGTAACAGGCGTACGAATAGATTCAGGGGAAGTTATTACGGCAGATTTAATTATTTCCTCAGTTGGATACAAACCGAATACTGATTTAGCAAAAAATACCGGAGTGCGGCTAAACACAATTGGAGCTATTTATGTAGATAACTATGGAAGATCAAACTTAGAAGATATTTTTGCAGTAGGCGATTGTGCAGGAACAAAAGGTTTCATCACGGGTTCAGAGGACAACATCATGCTTGCTTCAACTGCAACAGCAGAAGCCAGAATTCTGGGCTACAACTTATTCGGAATCCGCATTAAACGATGCTTTGCAGGGACACTCGGCGTTTTTTCGACCAAAATTCATAATTTCTCAATGGCATCAGCAGGCTTAAATGACAATTCAGCAAAAGCAGCAAACGTGCACTTTATCAAAGCTGAATTTACTGATGTTGACCGTCATCCCGGCACATTAAAAGATACATCGCCTTTATCAGTTCGATTATTTGCATCCTCAACGGATGGCTCAATTCTCGGCGGTGAAGTTTGGGGTGGAGATTCTGCCGGAGAAATCATTAATATTATTTCATTGGCAATTCAGAAAAAAGTTTCGGTTTACGAATTGGTTTCATTCCAGATTGGTACTCACCCGCTACTTACTGCTGCACCAACTAAATATCAATTAATCAAAGCAGCAGAAGGCATTATTGCAAAACTTCAGAAATAATCATCAAGGATTTTTCTATAAAACATAAAAAATGAGAGGCTGCCAAATTTGACAGCCTCTCATTTTTTATATTAAGTTATTTATTATTGATTTAAGATTAGTGGCATACCACCATCGCCTGAACCAATAATTACAGTTTTTGCATTTTGACTTTGACTTAATTCAAGTGTTGCTTCAATTCCGCGCATTTTCAAAAGACTTGGAGTCAATGATGAATTAATAATTTTGTTTGCACGAGCTTCTCCTTCAGCTTGAATTCGTTTACGTTCCGCTTCTTTTTCCTCTTTTTCAAGTTTAAATTCATAAGCCAGTGATTCCTGCTCCTGCTGCAATTTCATTTCAATTGCACCCTTAATTTGCTGTGGCAAATTAATTGAACGAATAAGCACTGCTTTGGTGGTGATAAAGTTTTCATTCAGAATTTTTGTGGCTTCCTGAATGATTGCCAATTCAACTTCAGCACGTTTTTTGGAATAAATTTCCTCTGCCGTGTAGCGTCCCATTACTTGACGTACAGTTGAGCGGACTTCAGGTTTAACCAACTGGTTTTCATAATTTTCACCAAATGTTCTGTGAAGGAACGGAAGGGAGTTGTGAGTCGGGAAATAACGTACGGTAACATCAACGTTAATCGATAAACCGTTTCTGTCCAAAACATCCATTGTTTCTTCGGCAGTACGCTCTTTTACATTGTATTTGATGAATTTATTCCATGGTGCAATCACCTGGAAACCTTCACCAAAAACGACTTCAGTATCTAATCCACCTCCAAAAGGACGATAAATAATTCCACGCTCGCCGGCGTCAACAATTTTAAATGTTGAGCTGCTAAAAATAATTAATAGCAAGACGATTAATGCGCCTCCTATCAAAGTGTTTCTTGCTAATTTACTCATGTTGTTCATAATTTAATCTCCTCTTTATTTTCGTTAAATTCTGGTTTAAGACATAGTACCGGGATATTTGATCCCATAATCACTTTTCTTGCAAGTGACCCAATAATTCGTTCTTTTATTTGCATTTCCTGCTGTATCATAATCACCACTAAATCTCCATTCACATCATCTGCATAATCCAAAAGATTTCGCGAGATGCTGTCAATTTTTGTCCCTACATCAAGCAATTTTGTTGAGCAGGCTACTGATTGATTAACAAAATAGGCTTCAACCTGTTCAATCAATAGTCGTAATTTTGTTATTCTAAAATCTTTATTTGGACTGTATGCTGATACAACTTTTACTTCAGCGTTGAAATATTTTGCAAGCTCTGCAGTCATTTCAACTTTCTTCGTGGTATCTTTAGTCAAATCTAATGGTAAAATAATGCGTTTACATCCACGGCGATGAAATTTTCCTTTTATTGAAACAACCGGACAAGGAGCCTCTTTGATTAAACGCATTGTAATCGGTCCGATTGAAAGTTTACGGCTGCCGATAAAAATAAATCGCGCATTAATCGACTTTGCAACATCCAGAATTGCAGGGACAATCCGACCGTGTTCAATCATAAAGCTGCATTCTAAGCCGGACACTTCAGTAACAACTTGCGATAAACGATTTAGTTTATCGGTTAATGCATCTAAGCTTTCTTGCGTTAGTGCATTGGCATCATCATTATTAATTTTCCCGGTAATCACATGCAATAAGGTAATTCTCGCATTTGCATACCTAGCAATGTTGTATGATTGTTCTAAAGCAATCATCGATTGATCGGAAAAATCAACTGGGATTAAGATGGTTTCGTTTTTTGGGTACATTATCCTCTATTTTACTTTTGGCAAAACTGGTACAAAGGTACGATAAAGCTTAACATGAACCAAATATCTATTTTCTCATCTTCTGACTGAAATAATCATCGTTTTCGAATCAATTTTCAGACGCTTATTTTATGATGAATTGGGTTTTCTAACAAAATATTCGTACTTTTGAAGTAATAGAAATTAAAATTAAGTTATATGAAAACAATTGAAGCATCTGAACTTATTCTGAACCCGGATGGAAGTATATATCATTTAAAACTAAAACCCGAGCAATTAGCTGATGATATTATTGTTGTGGGTGATCCCGGAAGAGTAAAAATGGTTTCGGCTCATTTTGATGAAATAATACATGAAGTGCAAAACCGTGAGTTTTTTACTCATACGGGGTTATACAAAGGGAAACCAATTTCAGTAATTTCAACAGGAATCGGAACCGACAATATTGACATTGTACTCAATGAGCTGGATGCACTTGCAAATATTGATCTTGAAAAACGAGTTCCAAAATCAGAACACAGAAGCCTGAATATCGTTCGCATCGGAACAAGTGGTGGATTACAGGAAGATTTACATGTTGACAGCTTCCTGATGTCTGAGCAATCTATTGGTTTTGATGGAATGTTGAACTTTTACGCAAAACGTAATGAAGTGGCACTTTTAGATGTCGAAAAAGCCTTCAAAGCACATATGAATTGGAACCCGATTCTGAACAATCCATACATCGTCAAGGCATCTGATAAACTAATGACTCAAATTGGTGAAGGATTGACACGCGGAATTACGATTTCTGCACCGGGCTTTTATGGTCCTCAAGGACGTGTTCTGCGTTTGGATTTGCAAGTTGCGGATATGAATGAGCAACTAAGGGCATTCCGTTATGAAGGAAAGAAAATCACCAATTACGAAATGGAAAGTTCTGCTTTGTACGGACTCTGCAATATGCTCGGTCATGAGGCGCTTACTATTTGTGTGATTATTGCGAACCGATACAACAAGCAGTACAGTAAAGATTATCATCCAGCAGTGGAAAAGCTTATTAAACTTGTTTTGAGTCGATTGTAGAGAGCACTTGACGCACCAATAAATTGCTACGACTGCAGGAATAAAATGTTTAATTCATTCAGTCGTGGCTGTTTTCGACACTTTTCTCATTAAAAAACACATCTGACTCAAAATCAACCATTTATGTGATTTTAAGACAGGAATTTAGATGACCTGATTGAAATTCTTTACAAGCCTTCTATGGCAAGTGCCTTTACTTTCTTTCTTTTCACAAAAACACCTAATAAATATTACGATTGTTTTTGTCCCGAACACTCAAAAAATAATATTTAGTGATTCGGGAACAAAAAAAGAAAGAAACAAAGAAATTTCCGTCGGTAGCTGCCGGACTGGCAGGGACAGGCTTCCGCGGCACCCAGCTTTTCTATGGAACCTCAAAGCTTTTCTTTTCCCCGATACTCGTATGTTTGCACGCAGTCTCTTAGCGCAAAGCCGCATGATGCATTGCATAAATTTGATATTATTCTATCTTCCTTTTTTTCTTAGTCAAAAAAAGGAAGCAAAAAAGACAAGGCAGCACCGACAGCCATCCCCTCTCTGCCGGATTTTTGTAAAATCTAATCAGAACGTGTCTAAAGCATCTGATTGATTTTACATCAAAAATCCGACATTCACAGCCATCTCGGGCTTGCGGTCTGCCATTCCCACCCGCTAGTCTTCTTCCAGAAGACTTCTGGATGCATATTTTTGGAGGGCTACGAATTTCAACACATACTTTGTCAATTTAAGTACAATTCATACCGTAATATCCAGTTTTCGAAGCTATAACTTATTTTACTTAGCCTGCCGAAGACGAGCTCTGGCGCATTACACGTCGGTGGCCGGTCAGGCGCGGATTTTTCGTTATTAATCGAGATATGTTTGGCAGTTAGACCAAACGCTCACTATAAAAGTTTTTAGAGCCGCGACCCGCAGGTACGAGGAGATTCGCGGGTCACAGAAAACATATCCGAATAATAGAAAAATACGGGTCAGCGGCAGATTTTCTTTGCTAGCTTTCTTTCGCAAAAATACTAAACAGATTGTATTTGTTTTTGTCCCGAACACTCAAAAAATAATATGTTGTGATTCGGGATCGGAAAGAAAGCGCAGTAAAAACAATTATCCTTTGGTGGAAACGGTAAATATTGATTAAAACAAGTGCCAGAATAATTTTGGTGACCCAATGCACAAAACAGGCGCCCGACAAAACAGGACACCCATTTTTACAAACAAAATTAAGTTAATTGCCTGTTTTGCTGTTCGTTGTAAAATGCGGTTGATTTTTATCCGGAAAACAGGAGATTGTGACATAAGCTATTCTCAATAAATACTTTTTCAGAATAAGTGTTACAGAAAAACAGTTACAGAAAAACTGTAAAAAATCTAATTTATCGCTTTAAAATCTTTCGCTTGCAGCATTTGATTCCTGTACATAAAAATCTCTTTTAATGGAAAACGCTGCTCGTGCATTCCCTCTGAATAATAGAGTTTGATTTGCAAATCGCCTTGTTCAAACACATCAATCGTTTCAGGTTTCACTCTGAACTTTAATTCCAGCATTTTAAAGATTTCATTTCCGAAAACCGGTGTTTTTCCGGGAAAGGAAAAGACAGCGTATTTGCCTTCATGTCTGGAAAACTGATTTGTCAACATGCTGTTTTCTTCATAAAGCGGTGCAGGAATTGATATCTCCATTTTGTATTGACTCTCAACGGCTTGTCCTGCATTTCGAATTAAAATTCTGGGATAAAACAACATAGAAACATATTTCCCCTGCTGTAATTCCGGAATTCCCTGTGTATTATAAATGCTGTAAATTTCTAATTGTTTACGATTTGCTTGCTTGTACAGGCTGCGAACGCCGGATTCATCTAATTTTTCCACCTTTTCATTGCGGAAACTGTAATAGCGATTGTCTGAAAACATGAATGGACCGGTTCCGGCTGGTATGCGAATGCACAATATATATCCTTCGGGAAATTCAAGAGGAATAAAGTCTAAATCACTCAAAAACGGCTGATTATTCGCTAAAACGTATTGGTGAATTTGATCAGGATTTAGGTTTTTGTGCGGTACTGGCGTTAATTTTCCTGCTTTTTTTCGCAACGGTTTTATTCCCAAAATCAGCATCCCGCCACCGTGATTTGCCATTGCACTGATTTGTTTTGACAATTTCAGCAAAACCCCGTCTGTCATATTGACTTTCGCCCCGTCAATATACTGTAAGTGTTGGTGTGAAGGTGTTTTTCCTTCCACTAATGCCCGCAAATCTTCAGCATTGGGCTGTCGAGACTTTGTATGATAAAACCAATCCATAATTCAGGACGAAATTGCGAAAAAAAAATGGATTTTCAGTGGTATTTCCGAATTTATCGCTTTGTAATGTGTTATGTGGGTATTGCGCACGTTCGCAAAACTGGAGTCGGGTGTCAGAGGTCAGGTGTCAGTTTATCTGTACCCAAAGCAAGTATTCTGTTTCAAGAATTTTCTGATGGTTCGGACAGGCTGTGAGCTCAAGTCTTGCGCGTCAAATTTCTTAACTCAAAGCCTCGGCTTTCCTGCAAATCCATCGCTTAGCGTGATGCTGAGAAGAAATCTCGCACGCTCTCATGTTCTCCAGCTCTCCCGCTCGTTTTTCTAAAAAT
>JAQIBY010000141.1 GCA_027858835.1 Bacteroidales bacterium
TAACCACGGGTTACGGAAAAATCCTCACCCGTGGTTATTCATGTTTGAGCCCTTCAGGCTCATCATAAAGATTCCATAAATATCTGCGAATTGTATCCCCCAACTTTTTTGCTTGATCCGGAAACATTAATTTTGATAAAAGATTTAAAACAAAAAAGCCCCACAAATTTGTGAGGCTTTTTAGCGGTATCGACGAGACTCGAACTCGCAACCCCCGGCGTGACAGGCCGGTATTCTAACCACTTGAACTACGACACCATTTTTAAAAAGAACTTTGTTGTTCAAATGTGAGTGCAAATATAAATCGTTTTTTTTATCCCTCCAAATGTAATTTCAAAAAAATCAGTTTTTTTTCACCTGCTAAAAGTAGTCAGGCAAAGCAAAAGGGATAAATTCATGATTTACAATCTCATACCAAAATTCCTCATTCAATAATTCGGTAAATATTTTTTTTGAATGATTTGATATCAGCTCCATAAAAACGGCAATTTCTTCTCCGGACAATAAAATTTCAGAACACGAAGGCCGTCGTTGAACAAAAATACGATCATCATTACCTAGAAAAACCTCACGACTTGCAAACAAAGTTTCGTGCTGTCTGCGCATCCGTGTAACATGATAACTAAGGTGCAAATTCAATCCGTGAAACGAAATATATGGCAAACAATCGGGATTAATAAAAATGCGACCCGAATTTCGTTCATAATACCATTTCCAGCCGGGAATTTCAGATTTAAGTTGCTTCACTGTCTCTAAAATCCGTTCAGGCGATCCGATAACTACTATACTTCGGATGTACCCATTGGGTGTAAGGCTTTCGTAATCTTCAACAATCTCTTTTGCAATTCGATACCTACCGGAAGCATGCTGATAGCGATTTTTAAATGCAAATGAACAGTAATTTATCGGTAAAGGAATTTCATTTTCTTTGACATATTGAATCAATTTCAGTGCCGTTAATTCAGACTCAGGCACTGTAACTTTCTCGCCATGAGACAACAAATATCCGCGTTCAGCAAATTTCGGCAAATTATGAGCAGTCATTCTCAATTGATGCAAGTTTAAGTGATTCACGCCAATTTCGGCCATTTCCCTAACTTTCTCTTTCAGCAAGTCAAATTTCTCAGGCACGGCAGGGATTTCAACCGTAACGGTCGGGATTTTCCCAATGGCAGTTTTTAAAAACTTCAAATTGTAATTGGTCGCGCCGATATCAAAACGAATTTCATCCAAGCCTGCATCGGCGAGCATTAGCATTTTTTCTTCCGTAGCCAGCAAGCCATTGGTGTAAATCCAAAAATGTACTGTATCTCCAAAGGCGGCTTTTGCCGCTTTTAAATAAGATAAACTGCGTTCAAATGTCATAAAAGGCTCTCCCCCACTTAAGCTCAGCCCTTTAAACTTGAATCTTTTGATATACGCAATCCATGACTCCGGTGTTGGAAATTCCAGCCCGTTGCTTTGTGGAACACCAATTTCATCTTGTTCGGCAGGACAATAAAAACAATTGGCATTGCATTTTCCGTTGATAAACAAACAGGACCATTGACCTGCTGCACAAAGCTCACAACCGGGTGACAAATTCGAAACATCCAATTTAGTTTGATTACATCCGAAATCAACTTGATTTTTCAAAGCATTCAAGATACTTTCACGCTCCCGGTTCATGCGATCGGCGGTACCGGCATCAAGCCAGTCCAGAAGCGAATAATACCGACCAATTTCCAGACTGTTTCTATCCTTTAAAACCATCCGGCGATTGTCTGTTTTCATTTTTTCTTAATAAATAAGATTGCGAATTTAATGAATTTTGCACGATTTTGCTATTCAAGAAAATAATATTCAAAATCATAAAAAACACCTTAACATAACTTATATCGTGCAATAAAATAGCCTTTCCAAAATATCCCTGATTTTTCCACAAAAAATAACCAAATCGTTTAGACATTACCAAGTGTAAGTTTTGGCTCGTTTACCTGCCTTGGCTCGGGGATTTGCTTTTTCCGTGCAAATTTCCTTGTCAAAGGCGAATGCATAACACAAATCCATCTTAACAAATTCCAATTTAAGGATTAAATAAGCATCAATTTTTCAACAATTTACCAAAGCTTAGACACTAACAAACAAATACTTAACAATAACTGTCAATAATTCACATTAAAGAATAAACATATATCGCTTGTTTACTTAAACATTTATTGTATTTTCGGAACTTAAACTTAAATATTAACTAAAACCAAATTATTATGGCAATTTTTATTCCGCTAGCTTTAATGCTACTAATGCTAATCTCCATGTGGAGAATTTTTACAAAAGCAGGTAAACCCGGTTGGGCTGTTATTGTTCCAATTTACAATATTATTGTATTGTTGGAAATTATAGGAAAACCTTTATGGTGGATTTTACTTTTCTTAATCCCAGGGGTAAACTTTATTTTCATGATATGGATGTGGAATCTATTATCACTGAGTTTTGGAAAGAACACTGGCTTTACAGTTGGTTTATTACTACTTCCTTTTATTTTCATTCCGTTACTTGGACTAGGTAGTGCAAAATATGTTGGTCCAGCTGCAAAAGAAGCACAACAACAACAACCAGTTGAAAATAATATTGAACAGTAATTAAAAAATATAATTTTTTAGAGGTCTGAAAATTCAGACCTCTTTTTTTTTGCATAAATCTGAATTGGATTTTTTCATTATTTATTTTAATATTGTATAATAAACCAATTCACCCAATTATGGAAAACCAAAGCCCATCGACAAATCAAAACCAATCACAGCATTCTCAACAGACACAAGAAAATACACGTACTGTATATGTTCAACAGGCTCCATCGGCTGAAAAGAACGGACTTGGAACTGCCGGCTTTATTCTCGCATTAATCTCACTATTTTTCGGATGGATTCCCATATTCGGATGGATTATCTGGGTATTAGGTCTTATTTTTTCATTCATTGGGATATTTAAAAAGCCGCGTGGCTTAGCCATTGCCGGATTAATTATTTCCGTTGTGGATATTATATTAATTTTGTTTGTATTCGCTGCGCTTGGAATTGCTGCTACATTACTATAATTTCCAAACTTTAAGGGTTATATATTCTGCCCCTGTCGGATGTAATTTTGATTCAAACAAGACAAGTTCCCCTATCGGTAATGACGTTTCAGGCAGATTTACAGAAAGCATATGCACTTTTGGCGGATGTTTAAACCGACTTAAAGTAATGTGTGGAATAGGCTGACGCTCAAGATCTTTAGCAAGCAACACTTTTGCCAGCATCAAATTCAAGCGACTGAAATCTTTGTGCTTATGAAATCGCAACCACAACATTCTCGGGCGTGAAGCGGGCATGAAGGTAAAACGTTCGGCAGTTAATTGAAATGGCTGAAATGATTTTACCACCTCGGATATTTTGGTTTTAAACTCAGGGATTTCATTCACATCAACATCGCCGACAAACAAACAAGTGACATGCCAATTTTCGGGTTTTACCCAAGACAATCCAATATTTTCATTGGTTTCAACAAAACGCTGCAACAATTCAAAATGCACTGCATCCGGGCGTATCCCAAGGAAAAGACGTTTTACTGAGCTTTCCATTGATTGATGTGAATTTTTTCCGGTTTGTATTTGTCATTTGGTTTATCATCTCCCGTTGGCACACCGATTGGAATAATATTTAATGGGATTAAATGTTCAGGAAGCTGACAGGCTTTAATCACCGGCTGCATACGCTCATCATATGGATAAAGTGCTGTCCAAACGGCTCCCAAACCAAGGGCTTCAGATGCCAATAAAATATTTTGAGTGGCAGCACAAGTATCTTGCAACCAATAAGTATGTCCTGACGGAGATTTCACTGATGAATCGCCCAATACCACAATGGCAGCATTTACCTCTGCGAGCATTTTTGCATAGGGCAATTGATCAGACAGATGGCTCAATAATTTCTCATCATCCAGAATCAGAAATTCCCATGCCTGCAAATTTCGTGCAGTAGGAGCTGCCATTCCGGCACGCACAATTTCCTTCAAATCCTGTATTTTCACTTTATCGGAACGAAAATGCCGTACCGATTTTCGTTCGTGAATTTGCTTAAGTATTGCATTCATAATCCGTTTTCTTTTTTGATTTTGAAAAAACAGGTTTTCTAAATAAACTTAAAATCATCCCGGTAGGACAAAAATATCGACACCAGGGTTTTGAAATAAAAACTGAAAGCACAATCATAAATGCAGCCAATATCATAACAAAAAGTGATGCTGCTCTAACTTGAAACATACTGAAGGGTTCCATGTCGCTAAGCGGAAGTTCTAAGCCAATGAGCAATAAAACCAAAATCACCAATAAAATGGCAAAACGCATCCAATGAAAAACAGGTTTAAAGGCTTTGGGAATACAAATTTTATGTTTGGAATTAAGCTTTCCAGCCAGTTCCTGCATCGCTCCGAAGGGACAAACATATGAGCAGTAAAATGAGCGCTTAGTAAATAGCGGCAAACTCACAGAAAGCACAATCATCGTAAATAATGCCGCTTGCATTTTCAACATCACTCCATTTAATATCCAGGAATGGAAAATTGAAAGGGACAAGAAATATCCGCACCAAAAACCTAAAACGCCGACTGATAATAGCAGTAATATTATGCGTGTTTTTTTCAAATATTTCGGGTAGAAAAAGTGCAACAAGGCAAAGATTAGAAATAAAAGTGCCGCGAGGTTTTTTAACATCCATATCGTTTCAAATTTCCCTGAAGACTCCTGATAGGAAGCAATCTCAGACAACATGCTTTTCATATCCGTAGATATCGCCATACAGCTCATACTTGCACCGGAAATCATATCGGGTGTTTCTGCCATAATCTCATCTACGGTTTTCCCAATAAACTGCGCGTAAAATCCATCCCGTTCAATCCAGTTCATATATGAGGGAGTTTCTTGATGATCAAGCAACTCAATACCAAGCAACTCATAATCATTGGATAAAATAAGTGCAAAGTCAATCTCACTGGCATATCCTCGGGTTTGTTCTTCCAAATCGGCTGAAAACATAACAAAACCGCTTTGTCCTTCCCGATTATGTATGCTGCAGATATTTTTGGCAGTATCTGGTAGTACACTGATTTTTCCGTCAAAATATCCATGCAAAAAACCTGCTGAATGACCTGCTTCTTCAATAGGTTTTAAGTTTCCATGAGGATTCCCCCTCCAAGACAAAACCCAAACGATTCCAATTAATATGAATACTTGTAATATCCGTACAACTGATTTTTTCATTACTTATTATTTTAATCATCAAATCCCTGAATAACAAACACCGCCGGGCGTTTATGCAAATCAGGCTTATCTGTTTTTCTCCATTGTTCAATTCGTAAAGTCCGTATATATGCCTGCGGAGCGGAAATATCACAAGCCACACAGAGCCATGTTTTAGGATTTAAAGTCTGCAATAAGGATTTCATAAAATCAACATTCCGATAGGGAGTTTCCATAAGGATATGCGAAGATTTTTCGTGTTTTGATTTGGTTTCGATATCACGAATTGCCCGATTTCTGTCATGATGACGAACAGGTAGATATCCGTGAAAACTAAATCGCTGTCCATTTAATCCGCTGGCAATCAAACCCAAGAGCATAGATGAAGGGCCAGCATGTGGAATCACTTCAATCCCGTCTTGATGCGCTTGTAACACTAATTGGTTTCCCGGATCTGCAATTCCGGGCAAACCGGCATCCGATATCACACCAACATCTCTCCCATTTCTCAGCCATTGAAGTGCTTTCATGCTTTCCTGAGCAGAAATATTTTTGTGCATTTCAAGAAATTGCAAACTGTCAATATCCGCATCACGATCAAGTGATTTAATGAAACGCCGCACAGTGCGCAGATTCTCAACTACAAAATATTGCAGCTCATGTATAAGTTCCTTCACCTCCAGTGGGATTCCGTCTTCACCTCCAATTTCGCAAATGCGATTGGGAATTAAATGCAATTTTCCTGACATAGTGCGCAAAGTTAAGAAAATCTCAGGATTTTTACTTTTCCGCAAAACTTTAGCTTTTTATCATGTTTTTTTTACCTTTACAACAACTAAAACTTAAGGTTTTGAAAGTACGATTTCTCGGAACTGGAACATCACAGGGAGTACCGGTTATCGGTTGCCGCTGCAAGGTTTGTCAATCGCCTGACTCAAGGGATAAACGATTGAGAAGCGCCATTTTAATCAAATATCGAAATAAAAATATTGTCATTGATACCGGTCCTGATTTTCGTCAGCAAATGTTAGATGCTCAATTAATGAAAATCGATGCTGTGCTATATACACATGAACATCGTGACCATATTGCCGGCATGGATGACTTGCGGTCCTTCAATTTCATGACGAAAAAAGCCATTGAACTATATGCGGAAAAACAGGTTCAAACTGCATTGAAATCAGTCTTTCCTTATGTATTTTCAGACAGGAAATATCCCGGTGTCCCGGATGTAAATCTGCATAATATTGATGAGAATCCCTTTACGATTGACGGCATTCAAATTACCCCGATAAGGGTGATGCATTATCGACTCCCGATATTAGGATTTCGAATTGGAGATTTTACTTACATTACCGATGCTAAATATATTCCCCCGGAAGAGAAAAAAAAGATTCTTGGATCAAAAATAATCGTAGTCAATGCATTAAGAAAACAATCACATATCTCCCACTTTTCCTTATCGGAAGCTGTGGAATTTATTAAAGAGTTTTCGCCAAGAGCTGCATATATCACACATATTAGTCACCAACTCGGGACAACTGAAACTGTGGAAAAAGAATTGCCTGAAAACATTTATCTGGCATATGACGGACTGGAAATAAATCTGGATTAAGATGAATCTGCTTGCCTTAACATTATTCTATATTCTTGCACCATACGGGATTTTATTACTGACAAGAAAATACAAAATACTAAATCGCATAGGTGCCGTATTGCTTTGTTATGCCTTGGGTTTTGTGCTCGGATTAACCGACATTTTACCCGATGGCAGTGATAAAGTTCAGGATATTATTACTTCAGGAACCGTTCCCCTGGCATTACCATTGTTGCTGTTTGGCACAAAGCTTTCCAAACTGAGAAGCTTGGCTGGAAAAACATTTTTAAGCATGTTTCTTGCAATTATCGCGCTAATTACATTGGTAACAGCTGCTTTTCTTTTGTTTGGAAAAGATTTAGAAAATTCCGATCAAATTGCCGGACTGCTTGTGGGACTATATACGGGCGGGACTCCAAACCTGGCATCCATTCAGGCAGCACTAGGTATTTCACCGGAAATTTATCTTATGGTGAACACTTACGACATCATGTTATCCTCTATCTTTCTGCTGCTTATTCTCAGTACAGGTGGGAAATTCTTGAATTGGTTGCTGCCAAAATACAAAGCTAAGACAAGCAAAAACGGAAAGTCGCAAAACGAATACGCTTATCAATTAAATTATAGCGAAGAAAATCCCGATCCATACACTGGATTTTTCAAAAAACAATATTTCAAACCGTTTATCATTGCATTTCTGGCTGCTATTTTGATTGCAGGCATTAGTGTCGGACTTTCATTTCTCGTTACGGGCAGTATTAGTATGTTGATTGTTATTCTAGCAATTACAAGCCTCAGTTTGGGTGGAAGTTTTATACCGAAACTAAACAAAACCGAAAAAAGCTTTGAAGGCGGAATGTATTTGATTCTCGTTTTTAGTATAGCCGTTGCCTCCATGGTGAAACTTGATGATTTCCTGAATATTTCGCCAACATTATTCTGGTTTGTAAGCATTGTGATTTTTGGGAGTTTTTTACTGCACATTCTTTTTTCAGCAATCCTGAAAGTTGACAGCGACACAACTTTGGTTACAGCAACTGCCATGATTTGCTCTCCGCCTTTTGTCCCAGTGGTTGCAGGCGCACTAAAAAACAAAGAAATTATCCTGCCGGGATTAACCGTTGGAATTTTGGGCTATGCGATTGGAAATTATTTGGGAGTTTTGATTGCATACGGGCTTGACAGCTTGCTAGGTGTAATTTAATATGGTTTTTGGCATGCGTATTATATTTCCTAGCTGACAATATCGGCAGGCATATGTGCATATTTTTGGTGGAATATGGTTCACTCCAATGCCATTGCCAAGTCGTCTGCTGGGAACCGGACCAAAAATTTCCAGAACTAAGGCTTTGCTTTATCCAGCGCTTCCTTCAATGTAATTTCACCACAATCCGCAATGATTTTCACATTTGCCTGATTTAATACCTCACTAGCTTTCGGACCAACGGGACCGGAAGCAACAACAACTTCAGCACCGGACTGAATAGCCGTTTGCGCCGCTTGAATACCAACACCATGACCTTCGTTCTGATTCGGATTTTCAATGAAAGCCAAGCTATCTTTTGCATCATCATATAAAACAAAACCGGCAGCTCTACCAAATCGTGATTCTAATCTTGTGTTCCAATCTGCATTTTTTGCAGGGAATAAATATTTCATAATTATATTTTTTTATTGTGATAAAGCCATAAGGTCTTTCCATATGGAATTAAATCGTTGTTTTAAATCTTCGTTATCCATTTCAGGAATTGTTAATCCCTCACTAATTGATTTTGAAAATATCGGGTCGTAAGGGAGTTCTCCGAGATCAATAATGTCATGATTTTTTGCAAATTCATGAATTTTTTGTTCAAAATCGGCATTTAATCCTGCTTTATTCAAGACCAATGCCATTTGTACATTCATTTTTTTCACTAAATCATGTACCCTAAGCATATCATGATATCCGGCAGTTGTCGGCTCTGTCACAATCAAAACAAGAGATGCACCGGACAGGGCCGCAATTACTGGACATCCGATCCCCGGAGGTCCGTCTGTCAGAATAATTGATTTTCCCTTTTGTTCAGCAATTGCACGGCTTGTATTTCGTACTTTTGTTACCAGTTTACCGGAATTATCTGCTCCGATATCAAGTTTTGCATGAACCATAGGGGCACCTGTCCGTGATGTAGAAACATACAATACACCCGCTTTTTGAGTCTCCATGCGTAATGCATTGGTCGGACAAATGTGTGTACATAGTCCGCAACCTTCACAGTCAAGTGGGTTAATCTCAAGTCGGCCGTCATTAATTGCAATGGCATCAAAATAACAGTGCGATATACATTTGCGACACAACACACACTGTTTTTGTTCCACTACGGCCAGTTTTCCACTGTAAAAGTCCTCTGCATTCGTATTTTCCGGAGCCATCAAAAGGTGCATATCCGCAGCATCTACATCTGCATCTCCAATGACAATATCAGGTGAACCAACATAAGCCAGCCCTGCAGTTACGCTTGTTTTTCCGCAACCACCTTTCCCTGATATAACTACAATCTCTTTCATATAATGTTTAAAATAAAACCATAACTTCTACTCCAAATCCAATGTTTTCAACATGTTTACTAAATCCTCAGAAAATGATTTGTAAATTTCATGAAACTCATCATTAATTTTATAAACGAGTTCTCCTCGTGAATAGGCTTCAGCAACTTTACGCGATTGCGGAATCCGTGCAATAATTGGAATCCCTTCCAACTCACAAAAATTATCAATTAGATGATCTGCTCCGCTACCGGCTTTATTCAAAACCACAGCCATAGGCCGGTCAATTTTCTCAACAGTTTCCACAGCAAGTTGCAAATCATGTAATCCAAAGGGAGTTGGTTCGGTAACGAGCAATACAAAATCGGAGGATTTTACAATTTCCATCATCGGACATGATGTTCCCGGAGGTGCATCCAGTAAAAAGATCTGATTATCGCCGGGGATTTGATTAATTCGCTTAATCGCAGATGATATTAATGGAACCGCACTGGGCTGCCCGATATCAAGCCGATATTCCGATAAAGATAAATTGGACTGTGTCGGTTTATAATAAGACAGCTCTCCCATGCGCTTTTCCTGCATCGGCAAGGCGTCCTCAGGACATAAGACCGAACATGCATGACATGAATGGCATAAATCGGGAAAAACAAGTACCTTGGTTCCGAGAAAAGCGATTGCATTAAATTCACATACCTGAGAACACTTATTACACAAAGTGCATGCTTTTTCGTCCCACACGGGTACTGGTCTGCTTTCATCATCGTGATAGAAACGCTCCGCATCCTTGAAAAACAAGAGCGAATTTGGTTCTTCAACGTCTAAATCCACTAAAGCAACATGTTGTGAATCCGGATTAAGGGTATCAGATAATTGGGCAGCCAAATTTACTGACACACTGGTTTTACCTGTCCCTCCTTTTCCGCTTGCTATGGCAATTTTCTTTCTCATTTCTGACTAATGATCACAAGCATTTTCGTTGGTTTCTAAAATTCCCTGTAAATAATCTTTGACTAAATCATCAGCAGATTTTCCCGGAACACCGACAAACACATTAATTTTAAATTGATGAAAAATGGCGATGGCACGCTGTCCCATGCCTCCTGCAAGAATATCGGTTGCTCCTTTTTCTGCCAACCACTTTGGCAATAAACCGGGTTGATGAGGAGGTGCATCTAAAATTTCAGAGTTTACAATTGCTCCATCTGAAATGTGATACAAAGTAAAATGCTGACAGTGTCCAAAATGTTGACTTAAAATGCCGTCTGAAACGGGGATTGCTACTTTTGTCATTTTATTAATTTTTAGTTCAACACAAAGCTCCGACATTTTTTATTAAGGATAAAGCAATGCTCCCTGTAACATATCAATAAAAAAGTTGATATATTTCAATTTTGGATGTGTTGATTTGTGTTTGCAATAAATGACAAATATTGGCATAATTAACGCAGTAAGCAGTTATGCATATATCTCATCGCTAATTAAGCGGGACAAACCAAAACCTGCCATCACATCCTTTGGGGAAATCGCAAAATTACTTCATCTTTGCAAAAAAAACATGGAATGTCGTCCCGGATGTGCAGCCTGCTGCATTGCAATCTCAATTTCTTCATCTATTCCCGGAATGCCAAACGGGAAACCTGCCGGTGTGCGCTGTGTGAATCTTGATGATGATGGATATTGTACAATATACAAGCGTCCGGATTATCCGAAAATTTGCGGAGATTTTAAAGCCGACCCCGAATATTGTGGAAATACACGGGAAGAAGCATTAAAAAATCTTGCAGAATTAGAGCGATTAACAAGCTGAAAATAAGTTTCAAAACAAAATAAAAAGTCAGTATATTCGTTTGCAAATAAAAACACAAGCCCATGAAACGAATTCTATTAATCTCATTTGTTGCCTTGTTCATTTTTTCATGTACTAAAGATGATGGCACTTCATTTTCTTCAGAATCCGATACCTATTCAACAACGGATGGCTCATCAACTGAAGGCGAGTTAATTGATCCCAATGGAGGTGACGGACAATCAGGGCTTATTACTGCAGGCGAATGGAATGACCTTGACAATTGGGATTTCTGGAAAAATCTGCTCAATTCACAAGATTATTCCGAACTACCGGATCACTGGTCGATTTATACTGACCACAGAATATCTGTTACACTTAGTAACGAAAGCGGAGAAATATTGCGAGACAAATCCTTGAAATTATTTCGAAACGGCACAAAACAATGGGAAAGCAAAACAGACAATTTGGGAATGGCTGAATTATGGTATTCATCCTATCAAAACGGGACAGAAACAATCAATGATTTGACAATACAAATTGAGGATTATGAAAGCACTTATTCCGTTGAAATGTATGAAAACGGAATGAACGAAATTCATGTCAACATTCCGAACAGCACATCGCAGCGGGTTGAGTTGGCATTTATTGTTGATGCTACCGGCTCAATGAGTGATGAATTGGAGTTTCTCAAAGATGACTTACAAGATGTTATCCAAGCTGTTGAATCGCAAAATTCAGCCGCAGACATTTATACCGGCACCGTGTTTTACAGAGATGAAGGCGATGAATATCTTACCCGCTTTTCACAATTTAACGGAAATATCCACAATACCATTAGCTTTATTGACCAACAATCAGCAGGTGGCGGCGGTGATTATCCGGAAGCGGTTCACACAGCACTTAATACCGGTCTGACAGAATTACAATGGTCGGAAGACGCCCTATCCCGCATTGCATTTCTTATTTTAGATGCCCCGCCACATAACACACAGGATGTGATTAACGACTTGCAAAATTCCATCAAATTATATGCTGAAAAAGGGATTAAAATCATACCAATCGCTGCAAGTGGAATCGATACAGATACGGAATATTTACTCCGGGCATTTTCAATGCTCACAAATGGAACCTATGTTTTTATTACTGACGACAGCGGCATTGGCAACGAACATCTTGATCCCAGTGTCGGTGACTACGAAGTCGAGTTACTGAACGAGCTAATGGTCAGGCTAATATTGAAATATACGGAGATTTAATATTCAGCGCAAATAAAGAGTTTGAGTAAGCATCGCATGATGTTTCTTAACAAATAGAAAGGTCGGGTTAATTACCGATTAAACATAAAACAAACGAACCCGCCAGGCATCCAGAGCTTCCCGAAGTAAAATCGGCAGAAACAATCCGTTTTAATTTTTCTACTGTTTTCGACACTTTTTACATCCATAACATATTACAAGTTAAAAATCAGCCACATAAGTTCTTGCAAGTTAGAATTTGGGTGACCTGATATGACTTTGATTTACTTTCTTTCTTTTCACAAAAACACCTAATAAATATTAAAATTGTTTTTATCCCGAACACTCAAAAAATAATATTTAGTGATTCGGGAGCCAAAAAAGAAAGAAACAAAGCGATTAAACCTAATTATTAGCAAGTTTTTCGCCTTCCTTTTTTTCTTAGTCAAAAAAAGGAAGCAAAAAAGACAAGGCAGCACCGACAGCCATACCCTCTCTGCCGGATTTTTGTAAA
>JAQIBY010000025.1 GCA_027858835.1 Bacteroidales bacterium
CCTACTCTAGATGAACGTCCGTTTAAAGCTTTCGCAGGAAGTTCTCTTTCTGTTGAAGCAAAATTACGAAAAAAAAATGAAAATGGGTTTGGAATTGAAGATAGTATCTTTAGCCCTGATATTTATGAATCAAAGTTGATAAAGTATTCCATCAAATTTGCAGTAGAACCAAATAAAACATTAAAATTACCCTCAGTTTTTTTGCTTGATCCCAAAAAAGCTGTGGCTATTTTATGAGTTTGAGATTTAAACTTCAGAAAGGAGTATAACGAAAAAAAGCATTCGCAATTATGCGAATGCTGTGTATATCAATACAATATGAAAACTTACAAACTTGCTACGTGGCGTGTAATCTGAGATTTCAGACGAGACGCTTTGTTGTCATGAATAACGCTGCGTTTTGCTAATTTATCAAGCATAGCAGTCACTTTCGGCAACATTTCTTCCGCTTCTTTTTTGTCAGTAATCGTTTTAATCTTTCTTACAGCGCTACGAGTGCTTCTTGCATAAAATTTATTATGAAGTCTTTTTGCTTCGTCACGTCTGATGCGCTTCAGTGATGATTTATGATTCGCCATTTCTTTAAACTTTTAATATCAACTATTTTTCGGACTGCAAATATAGAATTAATTTTTTGACATCCCAATGTTTTTAAAGGAAAATATATTTTTTGATTAAAATAGGGATAAAATCAAGGATATCACAACAATCCATCACTTCAAAACCCACTTTGCCAGCTTGAGTTTTTGCTTAGTAAACGGCGGATAGCGTAAAGCAGGGTCAACAAAATTTGCTTTTTTCATGACAGATTTTAAATGCGAGAAGGTTTCAAATCCCGTTTTTCCGTGATATGCGCCCATCCCACTATTACCAACACCACCAAAAGGCAATCGAGGATTTGTAATGTGCATAATAGTATCATTAATACAAACTCCGCCACTACTGATTTCATGCAAAAAGCGCGATATCAATCGCTTATTTTTGGCAAAGACATAAAGTGCCAAAGGTTTTGGTCGGGTTAATATATGCTCAATTGCTATGTCAGGAGATTTTACAGAAATTATCGGCAAAATTGGTCCGAAAATCTCTTCCTGCATTAAGGGGTGATTTTCAGGACAATCAATCACAAGATGCGGATTAATTTTATGATTTTCGCCGCCGGACTCCCCAACACATACTGCATTTGTATCTTCAAGCAAATTCAACAAACGTTCAGTTTTATCCGAGTTAATAATTTTCGGGTAATCCTGGTGTTCTTTGGGATTTTCACCCCAAAAGGCTTTAATTTTCTTTTGAATTTCCTCAATAAATTCACTTGAAACCGATTCATGCACATACACATGATCGGGCGCAATACAGGTTTGTCCGCTATTCAATAATTTACCGTATGCAATGCGTTTTGCTGCTAAGGGAATATTTGCCATTTCATCAATATAAACAGGAGATTTTCCGCCCAGTTCCAGACAAACCGGGGTCACATGATTTGCAGCAGCCTGCATGACAATTTTCCCTATGCGAGGGCTTCCCGTAAAAAAAATAAAATCCCACTGCAAGGCAAGTAAATTTTGTGATACTTCGGGTCCACCATTGAATAAACAGACTGTATGCTCAGGGAAATATTGCTGAAACAGTTTTTCCATAAGTGCCGAAGTGTGTTCAGAAAATTCAGATGGTTTCATGAAGACAAGATTTCCGGCGGCAAGCGCTGCTGCAAGTGGAGCAATGCTGAGATTTAACGGATAATTCCAGGGGGAAATAATTAAAACCTGACCATATGGTTCCGGCATAATTTTCGATTTAGACCAAAAATTAATGATTTGATTAGTTCGTACCTTTCGCGGGGAAGCCCATGCCTTTAAATGAGTTTTCATTGTGGAAATTTCATCTAACACAAAACCTATTTCAGTTGCATAGGACTCAAATGCCGACTTTCCCAAATCCTGATACAAAGCTTCCGTAATTTCTGCTTGATTTTCTGAGATGCAGGCATAAAGCCGATCTAATTGTTTCTTTCGTTCTGAAATGGACTTGTGTTTTCCTTGTGCAAGTAAAATTTTTTGCGCTTTGTACTGTTTTTCCATAACTAGCATTTGCAACGAAGTTACATAAAAACCAGCATTTAACAAGAAGAAAAAAGTGAGGATAAAACTGTCGTTTATTTATGCTTGGAGTTCAATATTAAATAAAATTTGTTTTTCATTTTTTAATTCTATTTAAAAAAACAATAAATCTTATGACAATATTTCTAATTTTGCAATATGATTGATGTGTTAATATTAATGGGCGGACTCCTTTTGCTTGTTTTTAGTGGCGATTGGCTTGTCAGAGGCGGTGCGTCCTTAGCAAAACGCTTTAAGGTTTCCCCATTGGTTATCGGAGTAACAATTATTTCTCTCGGAACATCGGCACCGGAGCTAGTTGTTAGCTTGCAGGCAGCCGTTACCGGACATCCTGCCATCAGTATAGGAAATGTATTAGGCTCAAATATTGCAAATATCGCATTGGTACTTGGTGTGACTGCGCTAATTATCGTCATACCTGTTCGAAGAAAAACCATTTTGTTTGATTGGTCTGTCATGATGTTTGCCGCATTGTTGTTTTTTATTTTTGCCTCCGATTTCACCTTATCACTCTGGGAAGGCATTATCCTTATTGTTTTCTTAGTGGCATATGTGTTATACTCCCTCATTTCATCACGACAAGCAATGAAAAGTGCCGTTCCGGAAATTCCACCTTTTTCTTTGGGATTATCCATAGGGATTGTTGTCATAAGCATTCTCGGATTAGTACTCGGGTCACACTTTTTAGTGGAAGGCGCAAGCAATATTGCTTATGAACTGGGTGTAAGCGAGCGTGTAATATCCATTTCAATAATTGCCTTTGGAACCAGTGTCCCCGAGCTTGCAACTTCTGTAATGGCAGCACGCCGAAAGGAGCTTGATATTTCTGTGGGAAATTTAATCGGTTCCAACATTTTTAACATTTTTGGAATCCTCGGAATCACAGCCATTGTTACTGACATTCCGGTTAGTAAAGAAAGTTTAAATATTGATTGGTTCTGGATGGTGGGAATATTTCTCTTGCTCTTTGTTTTCATGCAGCCGATTAAGAATTCACGCATTCGATGGTGGCATGGATTGATATTTCTCTTGATTTATATCGCGTATTATTACATGATTTACTTCATGTAGTGTTTGTCAGAAACACTAAACCATGCTCAAACGAGCCAAATAATCATAATGAGTTCCTTTCATGATGATTTCACAGGAATAACCAAGCGAAGTGGCAACGGCATCTAAATTATCAGGGTCAATATATAACCATTTTCCGTTTAGAAATTGCGATTTATATGATATTTTGAATGGCATTTCACCATAATAGTTTTCTGTCAAAGGCAGTTGTATGCTGCCGTCTTCTTGCAAAAACATATAAATGAGATCTGAAGAATCAAGGATAATTTGTCCTTTCGGCGCCAAGCAGGTTTTTAAATGAATAAGCAGTTTTTTGAATCCGTCCATTGTTTCACAAATTCCAATTCCATTCATCAAAAACAAAATCGTATCGTATCCGGATTTTCGATATCCATAGATGTCAGCATTCACAACAGATTCAAGCCCTCTATCCTTCATGACTTGACATAATAGCGGAGAAATTTCGAGTGCGGTAACTTGTTTCCCTTGAGATTGCAGTTCAAGACAATGCGAACCTGCTCCTGCTCCTGCATCGAGAATATTTCCCTTAGCCATTTCCAAGGCTTTTTGTTCAATTGCAGGCATTTCATCATAGGTACGAAACAAATATTCTACCGGCAAATCACTCAATTCGGCAATTTCACTACTGAATTTTATGAAGATATTTCGTTTGCCGTTCAAATAATCGACACAAGCTTTTCCGTAAGGATCCATAGAAATATTTTGTGGCAAGATAAGAAGATTTTTCCGCTTCGCTTAGTAAAAACTGCGGAGTTTACTGACCTGAGTCCTGCCACCGATAAACAAACCACAATCGATTAACTCAGTACTGTTTTCAAGTTTTGATTTCCGATAAAATGCGCTTAAAAAAAGCTCGAGATTTCGATTTGATACGGGAGAATAAGACAAATCGATATTTAAATGTTGAATGCTGAGTTTTTCTCCCTGTAAGATTAAATTTCCATACGAGGAAATTGGGATCCAGGCTTGTCCTGGACCATCGCTAACGGGGTAAAAAACATCTTCACCCATATTTTCATTAAGCGGGGATGTGCCTTGAACAGCATACATAAAATGTATCCCAATTTGCCAATTTTGGTATTGATACACTAAACGACTGACACTTTCGACAAAATTTGCTCCGAGAGGATGTGCCAAAGCCTGATAGGACGAAGTGTAAGCTTGATTTACGTTGCTGTGTGCATAAGTTCCGGGGCGGACAGCATTAATCTCCGACTGCAAATACAAATGTTTTATCCCGAGAAAATCAAAGGTTTTGAATCCGATTTGTCCGCTGTACTTATTACCAAACCAGCCATAAGTTTCCGTTTCATCCAACACCCCCAGTCGATAACGAATATCGTTAACAAACTGTCCAACCTGAATATCATCCAAAACAAATTGCGAATACAATTGCAATTTTTTCATAGGCACCCAAGACAGATTTAATCCCATTAATGCATTGTCTGAACTGCCAAGTGAAAACTCCACGGGACGGAAAAATATCAATGGATTCAGGTATTGTGCTTCAAAAGCCTGTCGGTTATCCGCCTGTGACCAAACAATGGATTCAAATAATCCGAGGCTAACTGTTTTACCGATATTCCAACTCAAATAATGCATCATCATTAGCTTTGCGGCATTCGGATCAGTCCATGTTTGGTAAGGATGATTTTCTAACAGCATCCATTGCATATGATAATTGATATTTGCAAACTCGGCTCCGATGCGGGCAAAAGGATAGGCCGGTGCATTTTCCGACAATATCATTGACCTGAATCCATTTCCAACATGTGATTTTCCGATTCCGCTTTCGAGATAAACAAACCACGGACTTTGATAGCGAAGCAAAAAATCCGGCTCCCAAGCTAAATTCCAAGTGCGATTAATGGTTTCATTTGACCAAAATCCCGGCACAATGCGTCGCTTTTGCATCAGCAATCTCATATAGTGTGGTTGCAATCCGCCGTAAGCCGAAACTCCCGCATGTAACCCGACAAAATGGGTGTCATTTCCATAGGATGCATCTGTGTAAAAGCCAATTGTATTTGATGAAATGAATTGATTCCGTTCTTGCAATCCGGCACTGATATTAAACTCAGGGTAAAAACGGAAATAAAATTCGTCATTATCAATTTTAAATTGTGAGAAACGCTGTGCCATGCTGTCCCTTAGGGAAAGTCGATTCGAAAACACATCTGTATGACGAGGGATGGAGTCGGTGTTTGCATTTTTTTCTAACTGAATTTGCTGTGATAAATTTAATTCAACTGGCACCCATTTTTGAGCAAAGGAGTTCATGGCAAGTCCTCCAAGCATCAAAATAAACATGATATGTCGCAGTTTTTCTCTCATCTTTTTTAAAAATCTCTAACTCGACGCGCTAAATTTGTTCGTAACCCGAATCGTAACCAAATGGAATTTTCATCCGCTTTGCGAAATGTTATTCCAGCATAAATTAAACTTCGCCAAGCCGGATTAATGTAATAACCTGTCTCAAAATCAGCAAAAACCACATGCTGTTTTTCTCCGACAATATATGCCGGCTGAAAATTGTCATGGATAGGTGCAAGTGTTTCGTTCAGTGTAGAGTCTGTTCCCTGAATAAAATAATTCACTTGAACTTGCACGGGAATGCGTTTGTAACGATATTGAATTTGCGTTAACAATTCAGCAAAATTGCTTCCTTTCGGATGCGCCAGATTTTGATTATAATGTGAGTATGACACTTCCGGATTTTCATGAGCATAGCATAATGCCGTCACATAATTGTGCTCAAGACGAAAGTGTAAATCCGACACATCGAAAACATCCCAAAACACAGCACCTGCCTGATATGCATACCGATTATTCGTGTTCGGACTTTCAGCTTCTCCGATAACTAAATTGTCGAGTACGAACTGCACATAAAAATCTGCATTTTCACGGCTGTAACGGATATCTGTGCCAAGCAACAAATTATCATTTCCTTGAAATCCTAACATCAATGAACGACTGAGAATAAACGGGTTAATCATTTGAACGGCAAAGGGTGAATTATTCGCATCCGTTTGAAAAACGACGGCTTCAATCAGTGAAATATTCCATGAATCATTGGGTGCATACTGCAATATGTGCATGCTGCTGAATTTTCGCGGATAATTTCCCTCTAGGCGATCTCCGATATCATTTTGCATGATATTATTAAAATTCGGATTCATCCATTGCATGCTCAAGTTTGTGAAGCGAAATTTTCGATATTGAAAATCCGTTTGCAAAAATAACTGCTGAAATGCAGCATCCGAAAGGAAAAGCGAACGATGTCCACTGCCCACAAATAATTTATCATGTCCGATTCGAAAATGAAGATTTTCACTTGCAATCAAATGAACTGATCCGAGCGCAGAAGCAAAATCCCAATCGGTAGTATTATAAGGCTTCATGCGTGCATAGCCGGGCAAAACAGCGTATGTTTCAGCATAATCCGTTAAATAGTTGGGAAAACGCCCCTGATTTTCAAAAAAGGAGGAGGTAAAAAAGATTCGTTCTTTTAAATTTCCCTGAAGATGAAAGCCACGGGTATTGATATATCCGGAAAAATCATTCCCCTTCATGTATTGAAAATTAAAAGCCGGATTCAGCGAAACAGCATAATCTTCGGTTTTTGTTTTAATGAGATTTTCATGAAATAAAACGCGCGGCAACCAATGTTTTGACTCTACATCAGTTAAACTATCAAAAATTAATTCAGGAAACTGTTGTGTGGAAACAATGCCAATGTGTTGCGATTGATTTTTAAGCTGTCGCTGCAATTCCAGCCCACTTAAATCCTGACGCACCCAGGTAGATTGAGCTCCAGCATACAATGACACGCAAAAAAAACCTATGCACAACAGCTTTTTAAACATGCTGAAAAGATACAAAAAAAGATGAATTCAAACAAAAGGGCTTTTTAGTCAGTTTTCCTTTCCTTTTGAAAAATCACTTTTCGCAAATTTCCAAAGACATTCTTTTACCAATCATTCCATAAATTGAAAAAACTTCGTATCTTTATTTCCCATATGATGGTTATTCTTTTGTCATCGGCTCGAATGGATGAAGCGGATCAGACTCTGATTAAAATGTATCGGGAAACCGGCGATAAAGCATTAATCGGAGAGCTGTTTAACCGCTATTCCGGTTTTGTGCTGGCTGTTTGCATGAAATATGTTCAGGATACGACGCTTGCAGAAGAATTAACGGTAGAAATTTTTGAGTCTTTGTTTAAAAAATTAAAAAAGCATAAGGTTGATTATTTTAAAACCTGGTTGTATTCCGTTTCCAAAAATCATTGTCTGCTACATCACCGCAGCGCCAACACTTTCCGCAAGCATAAAGGTCTATTTCAACAAGAGCAGTCGGGATTTATGGAATCTGAGGACTCAATGTATCCAAGTGAGGAAAATGAAAAAACAAATGAAATAAAAAGCGTGCAGACTGCATTAGAGCAATTAAAGCCCGAACAAAAAGTTTGTGTTGAATTATTTTATATTGAAAATAAAACCTATGAGGAAATATCCCGCGAAAGCGGATACAACACTAAAAAAGTAAAATCCTATATTCAGAATGGAAAACGAAACCTGAAATTGATTTTGGAAGGTAAAAAATGAACGAAAATTTCTCACATATCTTTGACAAAACGGATCATATTGATGAATCCAAACTTTGGTTATATTCCAAAGGGAAACTGCACACAGACGAAGCACATGAAGTGGAAAAACACTTGGTGGACTGCGAAATGTGTAGTGATATTGTTGAAGGATTTTCAAAATTTAGTTCTGAAGGGAATTTTAACGCCGCAATTAACCGCACATCCGAATCATTTTTCAATGCAACAGGAAGAAAGCGGAAAATTATCATTCGTAGATTATCAATGGCTGCGGGATTTGTATTAATTGCAGCAAGTAGTGTATTTCTTATTACCCAATTAAAGCAAACAGAAACCCCTAGATTTCAAGCGCTTAATGAAATTGACTCATCAAGTCAGGGAGAGGAAGAAAGTATCATTATTGAGGATACACTTGTTGAAGAAATTGCCCGAGTGGATAATAATCAAACAAAAACGCAGGAAAAACTGCCGGAATCAGCCAGTAAATCTGAAACTGAGAACATGGAAAGATCCGTTCATAAAGAGATTGAGAATAAAAACAGTGACCAGGAAGTTGATATGCTGTTTTTAAGTATTGTAGAAGATGACGCTGAAGCTGAACCAATAATGGCAGAAACCCTTAATACCGGCAACTCTTATAAGTTAGACGAGGATGTTCCAATAGAAACTGAAACCGTCTTATCAGACATAAATGAGCCAAGCCCGAAAGTAGAACAAGATATCTCGTTAGGTGGTGCTGTAATGGATTCCGAAGAAACAACTGTCGCATCACGAAATCGTGCGGCGGGTAAAGTTTCTGCTGTAAGTCAGGATGCGACGCAACCGGAAATCAGTCCATTTAAAAACGGAATGGCAGCATATTATAACGGTAATTACGAGTCTGCAATTCAATTACTTCAAGAAATTCCAAGAAGATCAGCAGACTACTGGGATGCACGATGGACAATTGCTAATTCCTATGTGAAAACTCAAGAAATTGAAAAAGCAAAAGCTGAATACAAAAGGATTCAGAACAATGAGAATCCTTATCAATATGCAGCCGGAGAAAAATTGCTTGAACTTGAATAACTTATTTATTTGATATGCGCTCGGCTATTTCCCCGTGCATGGTTTCCAAAAAATTACGTGCATAATGAATGGTTCCGACATCACGAATTCGTAAGCTGAGTTTGTTGTTCTGCTCCTTCAGCATCAATTTTCCGGGAAACTTTTGCATGTAACCGATAATTCCTGAAAAAACGGGGCTTTGATAAAAAATTGACTTTTGATCTTGCGGAAAATATCCAATAAAACGTCCGTTTTTAATCACAATGCGCTGAAGTCCAAGTTTCAAAGCAATCCAACGCAAGCGAACCACTTCCAGCATTCCGTTTACAGGTTCAGGCAAATCCCCGAAACGATCTTTTAACTCTGCTTCAAATTTCAAGAGCTCTGACTCCTGCTCAATATTATCGAGTTTGCGATATAGATGAATTCGTTCAGAAACAGACTCAATATAATCGTCCGGGAGCAACACTTCAAAATCCGTTTCAATTTGGCAATCATTCACATAGTGATGATTTGTATCAAATACTTTGGCATCCTGATTCTGATTAAACATGGTTTTGAATTCATCTTCTTTCAACTCCTGAATGGCTTCTTTAAGAATTTTCTGATAGGTTTCATAGCCCATGTCGGAAATAAATCCAGATTGCTCTCCCCCGAGAATATCTCCGGCTCCGCGGATATCCAAATCCTGCATAGCAATATTTATACCACTGCCCAAATCCGTAAACTCTTCAATGGCTTTTAATCGCCGTCTGGCATCTCCTGAAACATGCGTAAGCGGAGGCGCCAACAAATAACAAAACGCCTTTTTATTTGAGCGACCAACTCGCCCTCGTAGTTGATGTAAATCACTTAGTCCAAAATTATTAGCATTGTTGATAATGATGGTATTTGCATTTGGTATATCAAGTCCATTTTCAATAATTGTAGTTGCAATTAAAACATCAAAATCGCCGCGCATATACTCCAGCATAATCCGCTCCAATTGCTTGCCCTCCATTTGTCCGTGGGCAAAGCGTACTTTTACTTCGGGACAAATTCGCTTGATTAAAGTTTCAACCTCAACAATATTTTGCACCCGATTATGAATAAAAAACACTTGTCCGTTTCGGTTCACTTCAGTCATTATCGCTTCACGAATAATTTCATGATTGAATGTATGTAATTCTGTTACGATGGGATGTCTGTTCGGAGGCGGAGTATTGATTACCGATAAATCTCTTGCTCCCATCAGCGAAAACTGCATAGTTCTTGGAATAGGAGTTGCCGTTAAAGTGAGTGTGTCAACATTTAGCTTGAGTTTTTTCAGCTTTTCCTTTATCGTGACACCAAATTTTTGTTCCTCATCAATAATTAATAATCCGAGATCTTTAAATACCACATCTTTACTTACCAAACGGTGTGTCCCGATAAGGATATCAATTTCTCCGGCTTTTAAAGCCTGTAAAGTCTTCTTAATTTCGGCAGAAGTTTTTAAACGACTTACGTAATCAACCCGAACGGGCAAGTCCTCCAACCGGCTTTTAAAAGTGTTATAATGCTGAAACGCCAAAATTGTCGTGGGAACCAAAACGGCAACCTGTTTACTGTCGGCAACCGATTTAAACGCAGCCCTTACAGCAACTTCTGTTTTCCCGAAACCCACATCGCCGCAAACCAATCTATCCATCGGTGTTTTACTTTCCATATCTTCTTTTATGGCAAGTGTGGACTTTAACTGGTCGGGCGTATCTTCGTAAATAAATGATGATTCTAACTCGCGTTGTAAATACGTGTCCTCAGAAAATGCAAAGCCTTTACTGTCCTGACGTTTCGCGTAAAGCATAATCAAATCTCGGGCAATGTCTTTGACTTTCTTCTTTGTGCGATCTTTTATGCGAGCCCAATGCCCTGAACCCAGACGGTGAATATTCGGCATTTCGCCTTCTTTATCCCGGTATTTTGATATCCGGTGTAAAGAATGAACATTTACAAACAACACATCGCCCTCATCGTAACGAATACGGATTACTTCCTGAGTTTTTCCGTCGTTTACAATTTTCTGCAAGCCTTCAAATTTTCCGACCCCGTTATCCACATGCACCACATAATCGCCCGGCTGTAAATCGTGAATTTCCTTGAGACTTATGGCATCTTTACGGGCAAAATTTCCTTTAAGTTGATATTTATGATAACGCTCAAAGATTTGATGGTCAGTGAAAACGCATGTTTTCAGATTGTTATCGATAAAACCTTGGTGCAATGAGAAGAAAATTGATTCAAATTGTATAGTTTCTCCTTTATCCGTAAAGATATCACGAATACGCTGAATTTGTTTCTCATTATCCGACAAAATATAAGTCTGATATCCATCCTGTTGACGAGTTGCAATTTCCTGAATCAGCAAGTCAAAATTCTTTTGAAATGCCGGTTGAGGGACAGTTGAAAAGGGGATAATCTTATCATAAACAGAATCTTGTTTTTGTCCGAAACCTATTTCAGGGAATTTACGAAAGTATTCTTTCAGCACTTCGGGAGTCGTGAGATGCTGATGCGGATCTAACATGGGATTCTCGTTTACATCAGGGTTTTGACCGGAATCAAACCGACGATTGGCTTTTTCCCAGATGCTTTCAATTCGCTGTAAGACATAATCGGGATCTTGAATCCAGACGCTTGCCGAATCGCTGAGAAACTTCATAAACGGTACTTTCTTTTCTGTATTCAACCGATCATGAATGTTCGGAATAATGGAAATTTTCTTAAATTTTTGTGTGGATATTTGTGTTTCAGGATCGAAACTGCGAATGCTTTCAACTTCATCGCCGAAAAACTCTACACGATAAGGTTGTTCGTTCGAAAAGCTATATATATCAATAATTCCGCCACGGACAGCATAAGTTCCCGGATCATATACAAAATCGGTTTGCTCAAACTCATAATTATCCAAAACCTCCTGAATAAATCCGGGTGATAGCTCATCTCCAACTTGCATTTCCAAAGAGTTTTCTTGGAGTGCTTTTCTCGGGACAACGGCCTCAATCAGTGCTTCAGGATAAGTAACTAACACATAAGGCTTTCGACTGATGCTGATGCGATTCAACACTTCAGTTTTCAGCAAAATATTGGTGTTGTCAACTTGATTATATTCTACGCTGCGTTTATAGGCAGAGGGATAGAACTGGAAAATCTCATCCTGCTTGCTGAGTTTCTGCAAGTCATTATAAATATATGCTGCCTTTTCTTTATCAGGCAAAATGATAAGATGTTGCTTTTTCTTATTTTGAAAAATAGCGTAAAACAGCATGCTAAACGCAGAACCCGTAAGCGATGACAAAAACAAACGTCCCGATTTTTGTTGAGAAATTTCTGCAATCCGTAAAAACTCCGGATGTTCAGTATATGCCGTTTCAAAAGCTTTTTTATTTATTTCTTGTGATTCCATATTCACTCCTCAAATGAACTCATTATAAGCAAAAATGTTTTAATGTAAACCTATATTTTGTTATAATGATTCACTATGCAAATTTAATATTCCTGCCGGTAATTCAACATTACCACGACATGTTTGTTTGAAACTGCTTTTACGAGATTTGCGACCTAAAAATATACCCCAGAGTACCGCAAAGAAGTCGTAAAGTTTCGCAAAGGAAAATCATATTATAACTCAAAGCTTCGCTGACTGTCGCACATGCCTATGCGCAGAAAAGTTAAGAGGTATAAAATTCTCACGCTCTCGTGCTCGCAAGTTCGCAAGCTCGGTTTCTTTAACTCAGGACTTTGCTTTTCGGCGCGCATACTTACGCACAGAGAAGACCTGAGGATGTTTGACGCGCAAGAAAAAGCCACGAATAGACCACTATGTTTTCATTGGTGAATTCGTGGCGTTTTTGGGTTTTTATTCTCGTTTTTTACCTCCCTTTTTGCCCCTGTTTCTATCCCTTCCCAATCCCTTGAATATGGCTGGTGGGTTGGTGTTGATAACTATTTCCAATAATAGCACAAAGCTGGCAATCTCATTACTCACTCTCAAGCGAATGAAACCCGATATTTACAAACAATAGTTAAGTAAATATCGATGGTTGAATTGTCCCGATACTTTTTTTGATATGCATATCGGGACTCACACTGT
>JAQIBY010000038.1 GCA_027858835.1 Bacteroidales bacterium
AAAAACAATCAAAAAAATGCGCCCAAAGAATAATCCCCTTTTGTTACTCAGGTAACATTTTACATGCCCAACATTCACGTTCTTTGTTGTAGAAATTAAAAATTATACAAACATGAAACGTGAAATAATAAATATCGATGAAGATCTCTGCAACGGTTGCGGAGTTTGCATTCCAAATTGTCATGAAGGTGCGTTGCAAATGATTGACGGAAAAGCACGATTAATATCCGATTTAATGTGTGACGGACTCGGCGCCTGCATCGGGCATTGTCCGCAAGGTGCAATTACCATAGAAAAACGCGAAGCTGCGCCTTATGACGAACTACTTGTCATTAAAGACATGGTGAAAAAAGGGGGAAATACTGTCAAAGCGCACTTGCAACATCTCGCAGATTACAAACAGGATGAATTTGTAAAACAGGGCATTGATTACCTGAAAGCAAATCAAGACAAACTGGATTTTTCCCTGGCAGATGTATTGCCGACAAATCATAAAGAAGCAGTGGCACCGAGTCCGGAAAAGCATCATCATGGAGGACATGCTTGCCCGGGTTCTGCAATGCGAGAAATGAAAAGGGATAATATCGCATCAAACACTGAAGCATCTCCACAGCAAAGCACCTTGGAACATTGGCCGGTGCAATTGCATCTTGCCAATCCGAATGCACCCTATTTTACTGGAGCTGATTTACTAATTGCAGCTGATTGTACGGCATTTAGCATGGGCGATTTTCATCAGCGACTGCTGAAAGGGAAAAAACTGGTTATTGCCTGCCCAAAATTAGACAGTAACCAACAATCCTATATTGAGAAATTAGCAAGCATTATGAAAACTGCGAACCTAAACACCATTACTGTTGCCATAATGGAAGTTCCCTGCTGTTCAAGCCTAACACATACTATTTTAAAAGCCATGCAAATCTCAGGAAAAAAAATCCCGTTAAAACAAATCATTGTCGGAATTGACGGAGAAATCCGTACTCAGGAATGGGTTAATCTTTAGAAAAAATAAATATCAAAACATGACAAAAGCATCGGAAACTTCTTCGGTGTTTCTGTCATTAATCGGCATAATCCAAAGCAATGTCTTTTTTGAGACAATTAAGACACTCATCTCAGAGAAAGCATTAATTTTGCACAAAAGAAAAAATTATGGCAAGCCGAAAAAAACCGGATTGGTTAAAAATAAAACTTCCCGAAGGAAAAAATTACACTGCTGTCAATCAGATTGTTAAGGAACATCATTTGCACACAATCTGCGAAAGCGGAAAATGCCCAAACATTGGTGAATGCTGGGGAAACAGCACGGCAACTTTCATGATTCTTGGCGATATTTGTACCAGATCATGCAAATTCTGCAACACAAAAACCGGAAAACCACTCCCACCCGACCCCAATGAACCGAAAGAACTCGCTGAGGCAATCAAACTCATGAAACTCAAACATGCTGTCATCACTTCCGTTGACCGGGATGACCTCGAGGATAAAGGCGCAAAACATTGGGCAGATACGGTAAAAGCAGTCAGAGCAATCAATCCGAAAACCACAATGGAAACTTTAATTCCGGATTTTGATGCCACCCCAAGCCTTTTGGATATTATTATTGAGGTGAAACCGGAAATTGTTTCGCACAATTTGGAAACCGTTGAACGACTGACTCCACTAGTACGCTCAAGAGCTAAATACCAAAGTAGCCTGCAAGTCATAAACTATCTGTCAGAAAATGGCATACGAACAAAATCAGGACTCATGTTGGGCTTGGGAGAAACCAACGAAGAAATTTTAAAAAGCATGGACGATTTAGTCAATGCAGGATGCGAAATTCTCACACTTGGACAATATCTGCAGCCGACAGCCAATCATTTGCCGGTACAGCGATACCTGACACCAGAAGAATTTGAATTACTGAAGCAAGCCGGATTCCATGCCGGCTTAAAACAAGTGGAATCGGCACCACTGGTTCGCTCATCCTATCATGCTGACCAACAAGTATAAAATGTCCGATTACATTAAAAAAGACTGGGGCTTAATCGACTACGAAACAGCCCGACAAAAACAAAGAAAACTGTTTGAACTCGGAATTCAACAGCGAAAAACAGGAGAAAATCTGGGGTTTAAAAACCATTTAATTTTCTGCGAACACCCCCATGTCTTTACACTTGGCATGAACGCCGGTCGAGAAAACCTGCTGGTATCCGATAAGGAACTGCATGAAAAATCCATTCAGTGCATAAAAACCGAACGGGGCGGAAACATTACTTATCACGGTCCCGGACAATTGCTTTGTTATCCAATTTTAAATTTAAAAGCCCTCGATCTATACCTGATTGATTACGTTTATAAACTAGAAGAAATCATCATTCAAAGCATTAAAAGCTACGGCATTACCGGATTTCGCATAAAAAATGCACCTGGCGTTTGGGTCGATAATGCGTTTGACAAGCCCAAAAAAATTGCAGCCATTGGGGTACGCAGCAGCCGATTTATTACCATGCATGGATTTTCTTTAAACGCCAATACAAACATGGATTATTTCAAAATGATAAATCCCTGCGGCTTTGATCCAGACGCAGTTTGCTCCATACAATCACTACGAAACGAACCCATCGACACGGTAAAACTTAAAGCCATTGTTACCGAAGCATTTGAAAAAGTGTTTGGGATGATATAACTTTTTAAAAAAATATAAACTTCTCCAAAGTCTTGAACTTTGGAGAAGTTTAAGAAGAAAAGTTATATTTATATTCCTATTCTTTAATCGGCGTATAGCGATTATTTTCTATACTATACTTAAAATTTTCAAATCCATCAAAAATACGGAATAGAGCATCCATATCTAACGAAATTCGAGTATCATTTTCGATTTTTGGGCCAGTGTATTTCCAATCATAAATATTCGTTACAAAACCATGATGTAAAGGATTGCAAATCACATAAATTATTAAATTTCTCAAATTAGAACTTAACACAGGTTTGCGCTTAAAAGGCTTCATAAACAAACTCCCTCGCCGGCCAAATAGTTTATTGAAGGATTGCGTATAACAACTAAAAAAATTCGAATATTGCTTACTTACAAAATCTTCGTAAACCATAGTTAGTTTTCGCAATTCAGGATAAAGAGAATTAAGGTCTCCGGCATTCGAACCCTTTGGAATATTAGCTCTGTTCTGATTTATTTGCTTAAGCAGTTGTTGATAATCAGCAAGTTGATTCGCATACTTTAATTTTCCGGTCAAGAATATTAAAAAACCTTCATGCCCCGTAAGTACATATTCCAACAAACTTTTTATTCGTACTACAGAATGAAAATGATTCAGCAACAGAGAATACGCTAAATTATCAACCACAGGTGTAACATGTTCTTCATATTTCATCAGAAAGAACCGCATATTCTCCTCATTTCGAAAAATATTATCATCTCCATTGGCATGATTATAAATATGATAATATCGTTCTACTTGCAGTCGTTCCATTTAACTATATTTGATTTTTCTATTTTTTGCCTATTAAAAAACAACAACTAAAATTAATAAAAAAACTTTAAAATAACGATTAAAAAAAAACTTCTCCAAATATCAAAACTTTGGAGAAGTTTTATTTATTATTTTATTTTTTTACCTATCCTATCCAGTCCTTTACATCGTCCTGCGTTGGATTTTTCAAGCCGAGTTTATGCTTTTTATTCATCCCGCAAAGGGTTTGATGCAGTTTATTCGGATTTTCTGCTTTCAAAGCATCAATCTCTGTAAATCCTGCTTTAAAGATCACATCGACCCATTCTTCGGGAATTCCGAGCGCAACAAAATCTGATTTTTCATCAACTTTTGGTTTAGCTTCCGGTTTCATCTGTGGAAAAAACAACACATCCTGAATCGACGGGTTGTTAGTCATCAACATAGCTAAACGGTCAATGCCAATTCCCATTCCGGCAGTTGGCGGCATACCGTATTCCAATGCACGCAGAAAGTCCTGATCGATAAACATGGCTTCGTCATCGCCTTTTTGCGATAGTTTTAACTGCTCCTCAAAGCGTTCCCGCTGATCAATCGGATCATTCAACTCAGTATATGCATTGGCAAGTTCTTTCCCGTTTACCATTAGCTCAAAACGCTCAGTCAAATCCGGATTATCGCGATGTTTCTTTGTCAGTGGCGACATTTCTTTCGGATAATCAATAATGAAAGTCGGTTGGATATAATGAGGTTCACATTTTTCACCAAAAATTTCATCAATCAACTTGCCTTTTCCCATACTGGGATCAATTTCTATATCCAGAGCCTTACAAATTTCACGAAGCTCATCCTCGGATTTTCCTGTTATATCATATCCGGTATGTGTTTTAATGGCATCTGTCATGGTGATTCTCGGATACGGACGTTTGAACTCAATTTCCTTATCGCCCAACTGTACAAGCGTTTTTCCATGCAAAGCAATCGCAACACGCTCAATCATTTCTTCAGTGAAATCCATCATCCAATGGTAATCTTTATAGGCGACATAAATTTCCATTACGGTAAATTCCGGATTATGCGTTCTGTCCATTCCCTCATTACGGAAATCTTTAGAAAACTCATAAACTCCGTCAAATCCGCCAACAATCAAGCGTTTCAAATACAATTCATTGGCAATTCGCAAATACATTGGCATATTCAAACTGTTGTGATGCGTAGCAAAAGGACGCGCTGCTGCACCACCCGGAATTGCCTGCAAAATCGGAGTTTCAACTTCGAGATATCCATGTTCGTTAAACATATCACGCATGGTATTGATGAGTTTTGTCCGTTTGGTAAACACATCTTTAATTTGAGGATTAACGACCAAATCAACATAACGCTGACGATAACGCTGATCCGGATCTGTAAATGCATCATAAGTTTTACCATCTTTCTCTTTGACTATCGGCAAAGGACGAATTGCTTTTGACAAAATCGTATAATCTTCGACATGGACAGAAATCTCTCCCATTTTTGTACGAAATGCATAGCCTTTAATCCCAATAATATCGCCGATATCAAGATATTTCTTAAAAATCTGATTGTATTTGGTTTTATCCTCTCCTGGACAAATATCATCACGACGAAAATACAGTTGAATACGTCCTGCTTTATCCTGCAATTCAGCAAATGAAGCATTTCCCATAATCCGACGGGACATAATGCGTCCGGCAAGGCTAATGGATTTCAAGGCCTCGGGTTTGTCATCATCAAAACGGCTCAGTATCTCATCGCTTGTGACATTAGTTTCGTATCCTGCTTCGGGATAGGGATTTACACCCAATTCGCGCAAAGCTTGCAAACTCTTCCGACGAACAATTTCTTGTTCACTTAAATGCATATTCTCCATAAGCTTAGTAAAATTTATGCAAAGATAACAGCTTTCTCATGTGTTCATAAAAAAATCTGTTGACAAATTCATAATAAAAATAAAATATTGCTTTTTAAGATTGGATGCAGCTATGAATCGAAAGATCAATCATTTTTTCATAGAATTTAAAAAACAAATCCTGATTTTTTATTCGTATCATTTCATTAAAAAAAATAATTTTGGTATTATTGTATAATCTTTCTAAATAATAATTGATTTAGTTTTTAATGAATCGGAAGTGGATTTTGCAAGCGAGTGGAGACCCTGAAACAGTCAAGCAATTGACTGAATCACTCAATATCAATCATTTTCTTGCTGACATTCTTGTTCAGCGAGGCATTACGGATTTTGATACTGCAAAAGCATATTTCAGACCTAGCTTAGACGACCTGCATGACCCTTTCCTGATGAAGGATATGGACAAAGCAGTTAATCGCTTAAATCTAGCCATTAAAAAAAATGAGAAAATACTGATTTACGGGGATTATGACGTGGATGGGACAACATCTGTATCGCTGATTTACAATTACTTAATCAACCACCACACGGATTTGGGATGTTATGTTCCGGATAGAAACAAGGAGGGTTATGGAATTTCTTATGCAGGATTGGATTATGCGGCTGAAAACGGATACAATTTAATCATTGCCCTCGATTGCGGTATTAAGGCTGTCGATAAAGTAAAATATGCGACCGAACGAAATCTAGACATTATCATTTGTGACCATCACACTCCCGGCGAAACAATTCCAGCAGCAATCGCAGTTTTAGATCCAAAACGAGCGGATTGTGATTATCCGTATAAACATCTCTCAGGCTGTGGAGTAGGCTTCAAATTTTTACAAGGCTTTGCCAAATACAATCATTACGACGAAAAAACACTGCATAAATATCTGGATCTCGTGGTTGTCAGCATCGGCTCGGATATTGTTCCGATTAGCGGCGAAAACCGTATATTGGCACATTACGGATTGAAAGTGCTGAATCATTCTCCACAAACCGGACTGAAAACGATTATTGAACTCAGCAATCTTGCAAATAAAGAAATTGTGATTTCGGACATTGTGTTTAAAATCGGGCCGCGAATTAATGCTGCCGGTCGGATGGAGTCAGGTTCAAAAGCTGTTGATTTATTGATTGCTCAGGATGAAAAAGCTTCCTTTGATATCGGAAATCAAATCAATCTGATTAATGACGAACGTAAAACCTTGGATCACAGCATAACGGATGAAGCGATTAAGCAAGCCGCAGATGAAATTGACGGGAAAACCAAAAAATCCACTGTCGTATATTCTGAAGATTGGCACAAAGGAGTCATTGGGATTGTTGCAAGCAGATTAATTGAAGTATTTTTCCGCCCTACCGTTGTTCTAACGGAATCGAATGGAATGTACAGTGGATCAGCTCGATCCGTGCCGGGATTTAATCTTTATAATGCCGTTGAACATTGTAGAGATTTACTGGAAAATTTTGGTGGACACATGTATGCTGCAGGCCTGACCTTAAAGCCCGAAAATTACGAAAAATTCAAGGATTGTTTTGAAAATTATGTCGCTAAAAATATTACCAAAGAACAACTTACACCAAGCATTAATGCTGACTTACTGATTGAAGTTAAACACATCAATCACAAATTTTATAATATTTTAAAACAATTTGCGCCTTACGGCCCAAATAATATGAAACCGATATTTATTTCACGCCATGTTTTTGATAACGCACAAGGAAAAATTGTCGGGAAAAATGGTGAACACCTCAAGCTAAAAGTCATACAGCATGTTGGAGATAACCTGACTATCGATGCAATTGGATTTGGGTTCGGAGAATTTTACGACAAAATCAAAAATTATCAACCATTTGACATCTGTTACACAATTGAGGAAAATGTGTTTATGGGAAGAAAAAACCTACAAATGTTGATTCGGGACATTAAATTATCAGAAAATTCAGAACGTTTTTAAGGACAACACTATCAATTCTTAACAAGAAAAATCCATTTCAAGGCAACCTTTTTTACTGATAAACCGTTTAATAAAATATGTTTAGTTTGTAAAAAGCTTGAACTAAATGCTTGTTGTGATGTTATATATTACACAAACAAAATATTAATTATAACTTTATTAGCGTTCTTAAGCTTGCAGTAATAACCTAAAATGGATTAACACATGAAAAAAAGTATTATTGTCCCGATTGACTTTACCGATGTTTCGCATTATGCAATGGAACACGCCTACCTGATTGCCAAAAAAATCAAAACTCCAATAACTTTAGTTCATATTGTGAATAAAACAAATATGATTGAAGAAAAAGAAGAAGAGCTTAAGCAACTCGCAGACAAATTTAAAAGCTCTCATTCTGATATAGAAATTGGAACAATTGTGCGCAAAGGCAATATATTTAAAACCATTTATGAAGTTGCTCAGGAACTTGATGCTTACTTAGCCATAATGGGAACTCATGGACAAAAAACCCTCAAAAAAGCGATGAAAGTCGTGAAAAAATTTGTGAAAATCGCCTTTATTTTGGTGCAAGCATCTCCAGAGGGAAAAGAATTGAAAAAAATCCTGATTCCGCTTGATAACAACCCTAAAACCAGAGCAAATCTAAACTGGATTAAGGTTTTTGGACGTTATTTTGAGCTGAATGTTTTCTTGCTTTACCCATTATTTAAAAATGATGAGAAAAATAAATTGACAACCCGAAATTTGCGATTTGCCGAGAAAGTGCTTGACAATGAACTGATTGACTATCAGGTTGTCAGAGCGAACCAAACAGACAATTACCCATCGGAAATTTTTGCACAGATTAAAGAGTTGAATGCCGACATGCTGTCTGTTATGTCAACAAATTACAAAAACATTATTCCTAAGTTAAAAACGGAGGAAGAACTTGAAACCTACAAAGACACTCCAATATTATGTGTTAATCCGAGAATTGATTTAGAAAAATTTGGTGGTCTGACTTAGTTTGTGTTAATCCGTAAAGAAAACCACTTAAAAACCAATTCTCTGACGCCTGATGCTTGCAACACATCAGGCGTTTTTTATATCCGTATCAATAAATGGCAACCGTTTTCGTTTTACTTCTCCACGCTCCAGTTTTTGAATTAACTTCTCCCCTGCTGCGGCAATGTCATCAGCCAATTGCTGTGCGTTCAACACGAGTTTATCATCTTCAAGCTCCAAATGGTTCGTTCCGCTTACCTGCAATTTTAAATGCGCCGATGGAATAAACATGTGCGTCATTTGAGATCGAAACTGCTCATACAACTTATCGCCACGATTTTTTGCAGAATAAAGTCCTGGGAATAAAAAATACAATGCATTGCGAAACCGAATTTTCGATTGAGATCGCGCACGAAATGGCTTAGCATCCAGGAAACTTCCTAATACCTCAATACTTTGCGCCATTAAAATAAATGCCGCCCGATGATGTCCATCATCCAACAATGCACGAATAGGTTTTACTACTTCATTTCGAATAAATTCTGCTTCAGTCATAATGTCTTTATCTCACAATTTCTCAAAGATGGGACATTTTTTTTACATAGCAGCTTTTCGCGTAGGATTATGAGGGAATTGACATTCGTTTGTATTGCACATAATGATTGCGGATATGTGGAGTGCAGGATTGCGAGCTATTTTTCTGTCTGCCGAAACGAGATTTTATGCGGGGTAGAATGCTTGAATTTCCACTAAAATCCTCATTGAACAGCCTTTATTACAGTACGCTTTTATTTTACGATTAACTTACCTGACCCTATTATTTGCCTGTTAGCGTAAACTCTGTATAAATAAAATCCCTCCTTAAATTCATTTCTATTAATTATTATCTCATTTTTATTATTCTCAAACGAATCAGATTTTACTAATTGACCATAAATATTGTAAAATTCAACATACGCTTCTTTATTTACAAAATTTGAAATCTTTATTTTTGAAATATCAGTTAAAGGATTTGGATATAGTTCCATCTTGCTTCTTTCTATTGATTCATCAAGCATCGATTCAAAAACAGGCATATAACAAGCCTCATAATTTGTGTAATAAGTTGCAAAATATTCTGTAAAATCATTTTCTTGATAACAAAGCAGTTCATAAAACGAAACATCAACAACTCCTGGCTGAAATGTACCTTGACTAAATAATCCGATTGTACTTCCGATACCTTCTATCCAATATTCATAAACCCATCCAGGCTGATCAAAATTAACATCAATCGTGCTTATTTTAAATCTTTTTCTGAAGGTCGTATCAATAAGTACTGAATCTATATTAAGCACAATTAAACCAACTGAATCAATGACCCAATTGTTGAAATCTTCATAAGGATAAACAAAGGTCGTATCACCAATTTCTAAAGAAAAATCATACAATAATCGCTCTGTCAGCGAGTCATGTTTTATCCCCCAAATCCGTTTATTCAAATCTTCTCTAACAGCGGCATAATAAACCGAGTTTTCAAAAGCAAATGTTGAATCCCCATTTGTTCGGTAATACTTTTTATATTCCTTACTGTTTATTGTTGTATCACCGTGAACAGCAAAATTATCGATATTAACCGACCATATTGCATCAGCCTCTGGAAATGGTGTGTATTCTTGTGAATAAGAATAAAATGCAACACTTATAAATATTAGACTAGCAAATAATTGTTTCATAGTTTCTGTTTTTTAAAAATGGCATATAACGTGTTGTGTATGTGTAGTGGCAGATTGCGTGGCACTTTCCTGTCAAGTTACACTAAACTTAATGCGTGGTAGAATGTTTGAATAACCAATTAAACCCCAATGTTTTATACCGTGTATTGTGGTGCGTTACTATTCTATTAAAAACTATTTAAAAATAATTTCCCATTATTATCTTTATCATTTAGTTTTAAACAGATATCTTTATCTTCAATTAAATTAAGCTCATCTTTTGGTAAATCAGAATCAATTAAGGTAACAAT
>JAQIBY010000023.1 GCA_027858835.1 Bacteroidales bacterium
ATTTTATAGAATATCCCTCCTTGTTCCCAATTTTATTTAAATAGTATTGTTCTTTTTTTGCACCATTTGCATAGTAAGTCGTTTTTTCTTCTTTTGATTTGTTGCATGAAAAAACAATACAAGCAATAACAATTAAAACACTAATTCTTTTCATATACTGTATCTAATGGTCTGTCTGTTGTTGTGTTTACCTCATCTGGCTCGACCCAAATTTTCTCATTAGTCCAATGCCACCAATCAGTGCCTGGTTTGTCCCCTCCCGTTCGATGCGTGCATCGTGGATGCGGTATTTAAATGCTAAGTGGCTGCCTTCGTTACCCGTCCACTCTGTATCCTTTTCTTTTCCGTTAAATCCGTAACGGTACTCCTGAGGGTTAGCTGTTTCCAAAAAACTGTCTATTGAGTGCAATGAGCAAGTCATTTCTCTGCGCTCAAACTCAAATCTGCTTTTCCAGTATGTTGTTAATGATACAATCACAGGACTAAGTTAATCAATAAAGTTGGAAAAAGAAAAAAACAGGTGGTTGTGCGTTGATGCGCTGGAGTTTGTGTAAGAAGCTAATTCTTTTGTCACGATATTTGAGTGCTTCGCATCAAATATCCCGCCAAAAGCCCTAGCATATTCTGCATTTTGTACCCCGGGATTTCATTTGATGCTGGCGCATCTGCATTTCATCCCGCGTTACAAATATGCGACCGCCTAACGGGGTCGGCAGTGAAGAGAGTGAGACACGATAAGCATATGAAAAAAGGTATTGGGATAATTCAACCATCGGAATTTGCTGCACTAACCCTTGCAAATCCCAGATTTCATTTAATTAAGTACATAGTTGGTAAACTCAAACTATTTTAGCTTTGCGGCGCTTTGCTCCTCTGCGGAACTTTGCAGTACAAAAAAAATCCGCTAAGTACCGCCAAGAAGATGCTAAGTTTCGCAAGGAAGGCATTTTCACTCAGGTCTTCGCTTTCCGGTGCGCATACCTGCGCTTAGCGAAGACCTGAGCGCTAGAGCATTAAAAAAGGCAAGCGAAACGCTTGCCTTTTGTTATATTCTTTTATAAATCCGCATTTACGCATCAATATTAGCGTATTTTGCATTTTTCTCGATGAACTCACGCCTTGGGGCAACTTCATCACCCATCAACATGGAAAAAACCTGATCAGCTTCAGCAGCATTATCAATATTCACACGTTGTAATTTGCGGGTTTCGGGATTCATAGTTGTATCCCATAGCTGTATGGCATTCATTTCTCCGAGACCTTTATAGCGTTGGATATGCAAACCGGACTCGCTACCGGTTTCTGTAAATCTTGCAACAATTTCTTTGCGTTCTTCTTCAGACCATGCATATTCAGCCTGTTTTCCTTTTTTAATAAGATACAGCGGCGGCGTTGCCAAGTACAGGTATCCCTGTTCAATTAATGGCTTGATATATCGGAAGAAGAATGTCATGATGAGTGTCGTGATATGGCTACCATCCACATCGGCATCCGTCATAATAATAATTTTATGGTAACGCAGTTTTTCGAGATTAATGGCTTTGGAATCATCTTCAGTTCCCATAACCACGCCCAGCGCAGTAAAAACATTTTTTATTTCCTCGCTTTCAAATACTTTGTGCGGCATTGCTTTTTCCACATTAAGAATTTTACCTCTCAATGGTAAAATTGCCTGAAACAAACGGTCACGACCTTGTTTTGCAGTACCTCCCGCAGAATCTCCCTCCACAAGAAACAGTTCAGCAATTGATGCATCTTTTGTTGAGCAATCGGCGAGTTTTCCTGGAAGTCCGGCACCGGTAAGTGCAGATTTCCGTTGGACGAGCTCACGTGCTTTACGAGCCGCATGACGTGCAGTTGCAGCAAGAATTACCTTCTGCACGATTGTTTTCGCATCTCTGGGGTTTTCTTCGAGATAATTTTTCAAGGCAACACTAACCGCCTGATTTACAAATTGAGCAACCTCAGAGTTTCCGAGTTTAGTTTTTGTCTGACCTTCAAATTGTGGTTCCTGAACTTTCACAGAAATCACGGCAGTTAAGCCTTCACGAAAATCATCACCGGCGATTTCGAATTTCAATTTAGAAAGCATCCCTGAATCTTCAGCATAAGATTTCAGCGTGCGTGTAAGCCCTCTGCGAAAACCAGTAAGGTGTGTTCCGCCCTCAATTGTGCTGATATTATTAACGTATGAATAGACGTTTTCAGTAAATGAGTTATTATATTGCATTGCAACCTCAACGGGGACTTCATCATCATCTTTTGAAATGTGAATAATATCTTCACAAATGGTTTCCCTATTTTGGTCGAGATATCTTACGAATTCCTTCAATCCTTCTTCTGAAAAATAAGATGCTTGCAAGGGATTTTCGTCTTCATCCATTTCCCGTAAATCCTTAATCGAGAGCCTAACCCCTTTATTTAGGTATGCCAATTCTCTGATGCGGGTTGCAAGGATTTCATATTTGAATTCGGTGGTAATAAATATTGTTCCATCCGGAATAAAATGAATTATTGTTCCGTTTTTATCCGTATCACCGATAACTTGAATATCAGAAACCGGTTTTCCGATTTTATATTCTTGCTGATAAATTTTCCCGTCACGGTGAATTTCTGCTCTTAAGTTTGCTGAAAGAGCATTCACACAAGATACCCCTACACCGTGGAGCCCTCCGGAAACTTTATAAGAATCTTTATCAAATTTTCCACCGGCATGCAATACCGTCATCACAACCTCAAGTGCAGATTTCCCTTCTTTTTCGTGCATGTCAATAGGAATTCCACGACCGTTATCGGTAACAGATAAACTTCCGTCTTCATGAATGAGGATATCAATGGTATCGCAGTATCCGCCCATAGCCTCATCAATAGAGTTATCAAGAACCTCATAAACCAGATGGTGCAATCCTTTTACTCCAATATCACCTATATACATAGCGGGCCGTTTTCTTACGGCATCCAGTCCTTCGAGAATCTGGATATTTTCCGCTGAATAATGATCTTTTTTAATTTCTTCCATCACAAAAATTCTGCTTTATTAATTAACACACAAAGATAAACTAAATCCACGACTTAAGGCATGATTATTCATTTGAAATTCATGTTTTTATTAACAATTCAGCGATATTTTCAACTGAATTAAATCGCTTTAAAATCCATACTTTATCCCACCAAGGAAATGGAATCCATAAACAGGATATTGATGCCAGATTTCATAGTTTTGATCTGCAAGATTAATCAAATCTGCAAGATTATTCAATGAGAGGAATGCGCTTAACTGATTACTGATTTGATAATCGGCACCAAGATTCACATCAATGATTGGTTTCATTTCGACAGAGTTCCATTGTGTATCGCCGGGCAAATTAATACCTGCTATGCGCTTTCCGTCAACAAAAGCCTGTGCATGAACATTTAGCTGTGGCAACACCTGATATTCAGCGTATAATCCCGATTGAAACACGGGGGCCTGCCAAGCTTCGTCAATGTCTTTGAGCCATGTATAATAATTATATAAGCCATGAAATCTCAGTTTTAATTTTTCGCCGAATTCAAAATTTAACTCAGCATAAGCTTTAAATAATTCAAGGTCAGAATAAACGACACCAAATCGATTTTGAAGTATTGAGCTATAATCTGTCACAAAGAAATGTTGATTATCCACTTTGTGATATTGCCCATTAATATTAAATTGAACTGCATCAGATATCCGACCTTTAATACCAACACATATATTCTGCTTAATGTTGGCAGGACTTACAGCCATCGTATCGTTTATATATGGATTTAAACGGGTTAATTCCAACATGGTGTTTTCCTGAAGGTTTCCTGTAAAACTGGCATAAGGCAAAATAACATCGGCGATATTATGCTCAATATGAACATCCGGATAAAAATGAAAATCCGAACTGTCTTGAAGAAACTGCATTTTTGTTTTTAATCCCAGTTTAAGTTTAAAATTATCTGAATTATGTTTCAAATATGGAGAAAGGGCTAAATACATAAGAGACGGATCAAGATATTGTGCGGGAATCAGAATAAATTCAGTGCTTAATCCAACCAATTCTTTTTTAATTTTCCGATGTAAATCAGCGGTAAAATCAATGGTATGTTCGAGATTTTGATTGGCATCAAACCACAAATCATAACTCAAGCCTACTTGGTAATTAATTTTATTAATTTGTGGAAATCTTGATTTAGCGGCGGTGTTAACGGATAACACAGAATATCTCTGGCGATGATTTCCATCGATAAAATCGTCTCTGTCATTAGGGAATAAAAGTGGGTTTATTGTTAAATTGGTGGGTGTATATCCGTAAAAGAAATGCTGGGATGAGCCAAAATTAATGTCAGCATTGAGCGTTGTGTGACTATACATTTTCTTGACGAAGGCTCCGATATTACTCACATCGTATCCGGCAAAAACTCGACCATCAAATAAATGACCATCAGGATAAGTAATTTCATCACTGATATTAATTTTCCCCTGTGCAGATTGATGTTTTCCGACGACGCCCCAGTTTGTGCTAGAATTGCGAGTATTCATGTAATACAGCTCAGCATTCAAATTGAGTTTGCTTCCGACAGCAAGCTTTGCATATCCGTTATCGAGATGATCCTTGGGCTCGCCCTGCAATTTAGCTGCCTGCAAGGGAGTTGGATGTAATAATGTCGGTTGCATTTTGCTGAAAATGTCGTATTTGAAATTTGGCTCGACAAAAAATGTATCAACAATTTTCGGCAAGCTTTCAATTCTGAACGCATCATTGATTACCGGTGTGTAAGTTGTTACAACCGTTACTTCCTGATTGCTCAAGTTCCCATCATCGGATTGCTCATCTTGTTGAGCATAACCATGCATTGACAAAAGTGTCAATATGCCGGCAGTTGCTAAAATTGAAACTAATTTATTCATTGTTTTCCGGGATTTCTTGTTCAACATTCGGTGAATTTGTAGAATCGGCAGGAACCTCTGTCTCAGGTTTCGGGATTCTCATATTTTTATCCTGCATTGCATCTTGTTCTTCAAGCTGACGGATTTGCATTTGTTTTTCTCTTGCCTCCTCTTTAATACCATCGACTTCATCGGTGTAATTATCGAGTAAGGATTGCAAAATATGAGATGCCTGGAAATATTCCATCCGTTCTACGTATATATCCGCAAGTAATAAAAAGCCTTTTGCGAGCCAGAATCGATGTGGACTATTTTGCTGTGAAAAATCGACAATGGTATTTTCAGCGAGTTCATCATTTCCCATTTCGTGATTTATTTTCGCCACAAAATATTTAGCTTCTCCTCCTTCATAACTTGTTACCTCGTTACTGAGCGCACTATAATGTGAAAGTGCTTTGTTTGGCTTGTCAGTTTTGTAATATGCATTTGCCAGTTTATAATGAGATTCTCTGGTTTCGGCATCAGACAAATCGTCGATTTCGAGCATTTTTTGAGCAGCAAGCACAACGTAATCATAATTCTCTGACAACCATGAGGCTCGCAACATTCCTAGGCGTGCAATTTTCACTCTAGATTTTTGCTCGGTAAGTTTTTCAAGTTCAGCATAATACGTATAAGCCTGTTCGTATTTTTCTTCATCAAAACTAATTGTTGCAGCTTTTAGCAAGGATTCTTCCGTAAACATGTTTGTCGGTTTTTCAATAACATGTTGATATCCCAGCAGGGCATGTTCAAATTGCTCTTTGCTGTAAAAGCATTGTGCTTGATAAAAATTTGCTTCGAGGGAAAAATTTCCGTTCGGATATTTATCAAGATATCGCTGAAAGGCAGTAATTGCACCGTCAATATCATTGCTGACAAACAATTTTTGTGCAGATTCATACACAAGGCTGTCCTTTTCAAATTCTGTTACATCGGTTTCAATGCCTTCTGATTCAATGTAATCCACGTAATAATCGGGATTATTCATTTCAACGGAAATATTCTTAATCATTTCCAAGGCATTCATGGACTCGTTGGTTCCGGGAAACTTCTCGACAATGGACTTACATGTTGTCAAAGAAAGCTCAAATTGCTGATTAGCAAAATACAAATTAGCAAGTGATGCCAATGCGGAACGCATTTGTGGGTTATTGGGATATTGATTTGTGAACGCTTGATAATGATAAATTGCAGAGTCCTGATTTTCGATGTTTGAATGAAATGTTCTGGCAATCTCATACAAAGCACCGGCATGATAGCGTGATTCGGGGAATTTGCCGCGTAATATGTGCAGGTTGTTGATTTTTTCCTGATGATTTTTCAAACGGCCTTGAGCGATTGCTCTTTGATACCATGCATAATCTACATTGTAGGAGCAATTTTCGGTTGCTTTTGTGTAATAATCTTTGGCAGGAGCAAATTGTGAATTTACAAAATAGCAATCCCCGATTCGCCCATAAGCATCGCACATGAGTTCGGAATTTATTTCATTAGAATGCTCCTCGTATTTCCGGAACCAGATTCCAGCTTTTTCATATTTATTCTGTTTAAAAAAGGCATATCCAACATTATAATATGCTTTTCCATATTCATTTAATCCAATAGCTCCGCTTGTTATCAGAAAATCATTATACTGTTTAATTGCCAATTCGTATTTTTTTGAACGATACAGTGCATCCCCTTTCCAATACAAGGCAAGGGCTTTAATTTTTGAGTTGTATTGTTTATATTCCAAGGACTTATCAAAATACTCGATTGCTTTTTCCAGGTTGATATCGGCAAAATATTCAAGCGCTCTGAAATAAGCGAGTCTTTGGTATGCTTCGTTTATTTCAGGCGTTTTCTGCGGAATTTGTTGAATGACATCCAGCGCCTGCTCATAATTCTTGGTACTGAGGACAGCTTGCAGTAAAAAATCGTAAGCTTCATCAATACGAATTGAGTTTGGATATTTTGTAATAAACCGATTAAAGGAATTTATTGCTTCGGCAAATGGCGAATAATCCAGTTCGAAACAGATTTTCGCATAATTGAAGAGTGCATCTTCCGCAATTTCTTTATCAAATTCATTATATGCAGCAATTCCGAAGGCAGTTTTAGCACGATTTTTCTCACCCATTTCGACATAGCATTTAGCGAGATGATAAGCAGCATTTTGGGTCAATGAATCTTCAACACCAATCACTTCTTTCAAATAAGATGCCGACTGATTATATTGCCCTTTTTGGAAATATGCAAAACCCAATTGATAATAATCGGTATCGCTTAATTCCTCAGCATTGCTTTCGTATTTTTTCATCCATTCAAGCGCTTTCTCATATTTACCGGTTTTAAAATACGCTTCGGCAATTATACGTGCGATTTCATTGGTTCGTTCACCCTGAATAGTTTCCAACATTTCTGGGGCATATTCAATCACATCATCGTAACGTTTTTGAATATGATAAACCTGAGTGATATAAAAAGGCACAATCTTGGCGAACAGTTCGTGATTACTTAAATCTTGAAAGCCTTCCAGCGCAGTTTGATACTGTTTATTCAAATATTTGATATGCGAATAAAAATACTTTGCCAGCGGTCCATAGAAATCGTTGTTATTATAAATTTCATAAAATGCTTTGTCGGCTTTGCTATAATCTTTTCGAGCATAATGACTAAATCCGGTTTTGAAAAAATATTCGCTCAATTGCAATTCGGGCAAACTGAGTTTATCAACTTTCTCGTACCATTTTAGTGCAGACCGGTATTTTGTTTCCCGATAATAATGATTGGCAAGTTGAAAACTGGCCTGATTAATTTTCGGATTCTCCGGATGGTTAAAAATAAACTCCTCGATGAGATGATTCACATCTCTGTTATAGAGTTTCATTGCACAAATTGAAGCATAATATTCGGCGTCTTCTTTCAAGAGTGCATCATTAATGTTATCACGCTCCATAAATTTACTAAAAGCGTGTTGAGCTGCACTGTATTTTTTCTGCTCGAATAACTCCAGTGCATCATTAAAAGCTTGCTGCCGATTATCAGAATTTAAGTTCTGCTGAGCAAAACCTAAGAGGGACAGTCCAAGAAATATTCCTGTTAAGATGCCATTTTTCATAATACTATATTTTGCAAAATGCATAATTGTCTGATTATTAACTTTTTAAATCACTATAAATTATCTCATAAAGGTAAAGAATATTCTGTGCGTAAACCTGCATTAATTCGGCTTTTAATTAACAATGTTCTGTTTATTTCTATATGGCATTGACTCAGCCTTCTGCATTATAATTTATTACATTTGTCAAGACGCTATTTTATGAACAAAATATTTAAGCGATTTATTGCATGAAAGAAACAGATAAGTACTCAGACATCGTAATAAAACTAACGCATGCCCATATAAATCAGGGAGATAAAGAAATTCTAAAAGATGTAAATTTAGAAGTTCGCACTGGTGATTTTTATTATTTAGTTGGTCGTGTCGGTAGTGGAAAATCAACCTTATTAAAGGCATTATACGGAGATCTACCATTAGTTTCGGGGGAAGGTATTGTTTCAGGTTTTGATCTAATGCATATAAAAAGCAAACAAGTACCAAAACTTCGCCGTAAATTAGGGATTGTCTTTCAGGACTTTCAGCTCTTAACAGACCGTAGCGTGTATAAGAATTTGAACTTTGTATTAAAAGCAACAGGGTGGAAAAATCAACGCGAAATGGACAGACAAATTGATTCGGTACTGGAAAAAGTTGAAATGGTTGCTCATAAAGACAAAATGCCTCACGAGCTATCAGGCGGAGAACAACAGCGGATTGTCATTGCAAGGGCTTTACTGAATGATCCGGAAATAATTTTGGCAGATGAACCGACAGGGAATTTGGATCCTGAAAGTGGCGCTCAGATAACAAAGATTTTGCAAAAAATACGCGACAATGGTCGAGCGGTATTAATGGTAACGCATAATTATAGCTTAATTCAACAGTTTCCTGAACCAACGATTGTTTGTGAGAACGGAAGCATAAGCGGCGAAGCAACAGAAGTTTCACGTATTGATTTCGGAAGGTTTGAAGATGGATCGGAAGATCTCAAGCTGACGTTTTGATTCGTTTTCCCAATGATATTCTAAGGCTGCTTTTTGGGCAGCCTTTTTCATTTTGTCATTTTTCCAAACCGACTACATGTTTAATGATTTTCAGATTTATTCTTGCACTTTAAAATATTTACAAAACATTTGCTGTAATACCGATTGTGAAACACAATTAGTATTATAAGTTTTCTTAATATTTCTTTTACTTTTTTCCTTAAATGAAAAAAGCAAACAAAAAAATCAAGGCAGGACCAATCGCCATACCCGCTCTGCTGAATCGCTATAAAAATCAAGGATGTGGACGACTAAAGCGCCATCCTTGATTTTATTAGAGCAATTCAGCATTCACAGCCAACGCCGGCTCGTGGTCTGCCAAACCCGCCCGCATAGCCTTCTTTTAGAAGGCTTCAAAAAACTCTTTTCCGGCGGGGTATCATTACACTTTTTATGTGTCTCACATGTCATTAGTTCTGTACAATTTTTTAAATAAAACCAAAATTATGTGACGAAGATTTGATTTGTTTTTATTACGACACAAACGCTATTACATTCACGCAATTCTGCAACTACCATCACAAAATCTTACCCACTTAAAAACATATGATTAAAAAATATCCTGAACCAACGATTGTTTGTGAGAAAGGAAGCATAAGCGGCGAAGCAACAGAAGTTTCACGTATTGATTTCGGAAGGTTTGAAGATGGATCGGAAGATCTCAAGCTGACGTTTTGATTCGTTTTCCCAATGATATTCTGAGGCTGCTTTTTGGGCAGCCTTTTTCATTTTGTCATATACTTCAGCATCCTTAAGCAGAGCATTAATTTCTGTTGCAAGCCTTTCTGCATCAATACTTTCAGAAACGAATTTTCCGGCTTGTGTTTTTTGCATTAAAGCTTTCATTTCGGGCAAATCACTCACTATCGCAGGAATCCCGGCATGCCAATAATCAAACAATTTATTGGGCAAAGCAAAGCGATAATTCAATCCCAAATCCTGTTCAAGACTTAAACCAAGTACTGCTTGTTTCGTAAGCCCCCGGAGTTTTTCAAAACTTATTCGTCCGGCAAATATTACCTGCTTATCTGCAGAAGATTGTCGGGCACGATTTTGTAATTCTGTTTGCAAGGGTCCGTCACCAGCAATTATCAGATTATAACCAGGAATAAATTGCATGGCATCAATCATTTTATCGATTCCTCTCCCGACATTTAAGGTTCCCTGATAAATAATAAACGGCTTTTCTGAGCTTAGATTAAAGGTTTCTTCAGGTGCTTCTTTCATCGGCAAGTTTCGGATAACATCCATTTTAACGCCATACTTTTCATGGTAATAATTTGCAATTGATTCACTTACCGTATAAGCATAATTCAGTTTCGGAAGAAAATACTTTTCGAGACGCACCCAAAATCGTTTAACCCTTGGTTTATTCTGCAATTCAGGAACTTCCGAAAACAATTCATGACTGTCAAAGACAAGCGATTTTCGTCGTAATTTTTTTGCACCCCAAGCTCCGGGCAAGCTATCCATATCACAAGCGAGTACAGCATCCCATTTATGGAAAACTAACCAACAAAATAAGCGCAAATTATACGCAGCATAAAACAAAAACCCACGCTGAAAGCACAAACGAAAGCGTTTAGTCGGATAGACTCTGGAAATCGCACCGGATTTTGATGTTTTCCGACCAATCAGCAACACATTAAAGCCATTTTCACTTAGGTTCAATGCGGTTTTGTGCATGCGTTGATCGAGTTCAAGATCGTTTGTTACTGTGATAATGATTCTTTTCACTATATGGACTTTTGAAATCTAAAACTAATAAAAAATATTGTTTCTATGAATTCATTATCTTTGTGGAAAAGAACTCATATGGAAACAGATTATTCACTCAAAGAACGCAATACATTTCATTTTAATATTCATGCTGCTGCATATTCTGAGATATCACATCCTGAAATGATTCGGGAATTCATACCACAAACTCCCGGAGAATTCGCCCCGATATTAATTCTTGGTGAAGGCAGCAACTTATTGTTTCGTGATGATTACCAGGGACATATTATCCGATCAACTGACACTAGCATTGAGGTGATTTCTGAAAGAGGAGATGATGTTTTAATCCGAGTTGCATCAGGTGTTAAATGGGATGATTTCGTGAAATTTGCAGTGGATAACGGATACGGCGGGATTGAAAATTTATCATGGATTCCGGGTACGATTGGTGCCTGTCCGGTGCAAAATATCGGAGCCTACGGAGTGGAAGTTAAAGACAAGATTGAATATGTTGAAGGTTTATACTTAGATACAGGCGAAGTTTTCCATTTAGAAAAAGCATCCTGTTTATTTGGGTATCGTGATTCTATTTTCAAGCACGAATTAAGAGGGCGGGTTTTTATCAGTCATGTTACTTTCCGATTGTCTTCAAATCCCTCATATCATTTAGATTACGGTGTGTTGAAAACACGAGTTGAATCAAAAGGGGCAATCAATTTATCTACAATTCGTGAGTCAGTCATTGAAATCCGCAAAGAAAAATTACCTGACCCCGAAGACATTGGGAATGCCGGCAGTTTTTTCAAGAATCCGGTAATCCCTGAAACGCACTTATCTTTAATTCAACAAGATTATCCTGAAATTCCATTTTATGAATTAGAGGATGGCTATAAAATCCCCACTGCCTGGTTGATTGACACTGCAGGATGGAAAGGCTATCGTCAAGCAGATGCCGGTGTACATGCAAACCAAGCTTTGGTTTTGGTCAATTACGGAAATGCCGAACCTTCTGAAATTTTAGACTTAGCAGAAAATATATGTCGGGATATCAAACATAAATTTGGTATAGAGTTAGAAATGGAAGTCACCATCGTTTAACCCAATATTTTATTTAATTAAAAAGAATAAATGCCCTGTCAGGGATGACAAGGCATTTATTAATTGGCTTGATTACGCTCTATTTGAATACCATTACCCGTCCAGAATAGGTATAGTCTTTTCCAAATTTATCACGTAGTGTGATTACCCAGGTATAAACTCCTTGTTGCACATAATCACCCATATTATTATTTGAACGACCTTTCCAGTGTTCATTAATATCTTTCGTTGTAAAGAGAGGTTCACCCCAACGGTTGTATATAGTCATTTCATAGGATGTGATATCGATACCCACTCCATGCGGATAAAACTCATTATTACCCGGAGATCTGACATTAATTGCATCAGGAACATAGAAACGATGCTCTTCAATAATATTGACAGATTGAACAATGGTATCCGTACAACCAATATTATTGTATGCAATAAGCGTTACAGGGATTTCACCTGCTTCAGAAAAGACATGATCCGGATTTTGAATTGTACTCATTCCTTCATTTCCGAAATGCCATTTCCATGCAGTTGCATTTGTGGATTCATCGTTAAAGTGGATACTACCGGCAAACATTCCAGCGGTCCATGGTTGTGCAATAAAATCAGCAACAGGAGCTTCTTTAACTTGTAAATTCAAAGTTAAAGAATCTGTGCATCCCATATTTGTGGTGACAACGAGTGAAACTTCATAATAACCGGCATTTTCATAATAATGCACAGGTCTTTTAATTTCAGAGGAGTTATTTTCGCCACTATCCTCATCATCAAAATTCCACAAATAAGTATAGGTTAAATTTGATGTGTTATTATCAAACTGAATGCTTAATGGAGCGCAACCTTTATTTGGAGTTCTGGTAATATCTATTTCCGGCTGAGGAGCGACAGACAATGTCACATTTGCTGTATCATTCGGAGTACCACATCCATCAGACAATACGACCTGAAAATCTGTATCGGTGGTTGGACTAACAATAATTTGGGAGTTCTCTGTTACCATTCCATTCCCCCAATCAAAGACATAATGTCCATCTCCTCCACTTGCTGTTGCAGTAAGCGTTGCCGGTTGTCCGCTACAAACAGAACCTGGTGTGACAACACTAATATCCAAAGGTGGTTTAACAACAATCTCTAATCCTTCGGCATCAGACGAACAGCCATTATTGTCAATCACTGTAACAATATACTCTGTAGTCACATCCGGGGAAACCCAATGTGTTGACCCTGTGCCAACTTCTGACCAAACATAATTGTAAGGAGGCAATCCTCCTGAAGCCGTTGCACTTATCTGTGATGTTTGTCCAATACAAATTGTATCTGCGGGGTCTGTTATTGCAACAACTTGTTCCGGACCACTGATTGGAAGTGTTGCATAAACTTCACACCCATTTTGGTCAGTAACCGTCACTGTATAAAGATTTGCAGGCAGTGTGTCGCAATAATCATTATCAGAAACATTTGGATTCCAATTATATTCGTACGGTGGTGTTCCACTAGATACATTAATTTGAGCAGTACCATCGTGATATCCAAAGCAACTAACCGGAGATGTTATGACATTATCAAGTTGTGGAGCCGCAGTTTCCGCTACATTTACGGGGAATTCAGCCGTACAGCCATAAGCATCTGTCACCATACACTCATAAGCTCCAGGTGCAAGATTTCCGACTGAGTCTAAATTAGCAAAGCCCCCGGGAGTCCAAGAATAATTATATCCTGGCGTTCCACCAAATACATTGGTAATGTAAGCTGAACCATTATCAAGGTTACATGTCGCATCAACAGTTGCAAAAAGTGCATTTATTTCTGAAGGTTGTGGCACAAAATAATTTTCTGTCACAAAGCATGAGTGATCATTTGCATTGTAAACAACCAATGTATAGTTTGTAGAACTTAAACCTGTAGCAACCGGATCAGTACTTGCTGAACCAAACCACTCATAATCATAATTTCCTGAACCACCAGTTACACTAACAGAAACTGAACCATCACTACTACCATAACAAGTAGCAGGGAAAATATTTTCAGTTAAGGTCATTTGTGTAGGCTCATCGATTACCACAGAATTTTCTGATGTACAGCCATTATCATCTGTGGCTGTTACCGTATAAGATCCTGGACATAATCCACTTACACTTTGGGTGTTATATCCCCCGGTCCATGAATATGAAACAGGAGGAGTTCCTCCAATAAACATAGCATCAGCGGTACCATTGCAAAAACCGAAACAGGTTGCATCAGTATTAGCATCTACACGCGCAGTAAAAAGAGTAGGTTCTGTAATCGATATTGTCTCACTTGTTTGACAGCCATTTGCATCTGTAATCGAAACCGTGTATGTTCCTTCAACAAGATTAATTGCATGAGCAGACGTTTGATTCATTGGATCGTTCCACTGAATTGTATTCGTTGGTGTAGAACTCGTGAAAGACACAATCGCCTCACCCGAATCTTCACCAAAGCAAGCCACATTGGTAATGGCAATATCATCAATAATCGGAGCTGATATATCATTCAAATCAATCGTATGCATTGTAGAACATCCATGATAATCCGTCACAGAAACCGTGTAATTTCCATTCGGGATATTGGATAGTTGAGCGGAGTTTCCACCCGGAGGTGATTGCCAATCATAAGTATAAGGCGCTGTCCCACCAATTACACCAACGGTAATCGACCCATCATTATTTCCACAATGTGGCATAACTGTATCCTGAACGACAATATCGAGTACCGCCGGGGCATTTAAAGTTGCACTGCTTACATTTTGGCAGCCATTGTTATCTATCAGGGTAAGTATATACAAACCTGCACACAAATTATCATTAAGCGCTGATGCACTTGTATTTGACCAACTGTAAGTATAACTCGGAGTTCCTCCTGTAACTACAGCTTCAATTTCGCCATCACAATAATTGTAACAGGTTTCATTTGTCACTAAGAAATTCACATTGATTTCTGTAGGCTGGGTTAAATTTAAACATGTATCTATCTGACAACCATTATTATCAGACACAGTAACACAATGTGTTCCGGCAGGAAGATTTGTTGCCGTTGCACCGACATCCCCACTATCCCATGAATACGAAACAGGAGCGGTACCACCTACCACAGAAACTGTGATTGAACCGTCAGCTAATCCAAAGCAAGTTGGATTATTTTTCACTGTTGTACTAAATGAGAGCTGTGAAGGTTCAGGAATATTTACTGTATTATTGGAGGTACATCCATTATCATCTGTCACTGTTACACCATAATTGCCCGGGCAAAGATTCACGGCAGTTTGACTAGTTTGATTATTCATATCACTCCACTCAAAATTATATGGCGCATTTCCACCGGATGGATTTACGACTGCTTCACCATCACAAGAACCATTGCAATTTGTCATCAAACTTGAAGTTGGAGCAGATATAAATGAAGGTTCTGTCAAGATATAATTTCGTGTAATGAAACATCCATTTGCATCGGTAATAACAACCGTATAAGTTCCTTCGCAAAGATTTGTTTGATCCTCTGTAGCGGGTAAAGTTCCGGGACCAGCCCACGTATATGTATAAGGCGGCGTTCCATCAAAAGTTGTCATCTGAATTTCACCATTACAAGCATTATTACAAGTTGGGTTAGAAGTCACTGTACCCACTCCCAATTGTGCAGGTTCAATAACAGTTGTATTTGTTGTTGTAATGCAACCAGTAGTCATATCTGTTACAATTACAGAATATGTTCCAGCACATAAGTTAGTTGCCGTTGGGTTTGTTTGCATAGGCGCTGTACTCCACTGATAATCAAACGGACCTGTTCCTCCGATTACATTAACTGTTGCCTGACCATTACAGGTTCCTTCACAGGTTGCATTTGCAGTTGTTGTAATATTTAAGGTTGGTCCGGAAATATCATTAACGGCAAAAGTTTGAACAGCCTGACATCCTTTATTATCAGTTACGGTAACCGTATAAGTTCCGGCAGGAATATTTATCAAATCTTCAGTATGAGGACCGTAGTCCCAATCAATAATAAAAGCACCGACTGAACCACCTGCTATAGTAAGATCGATAGCACCATTTGATTGTCCACAATCTGAGTCCGTTATATCAGCAGTAAGCACAATCTGATCATTTTCAGTAATGGTAACATTATCCATTGCGGTACATCCATTATCATCAGTAGCTGTAACCTCGTAGTCACCAGCACATAAACTTACTGCCATTTGGGAATTCTGAAAATCATCCCATAGGTATGTAAAGGGTGCTGTCCCACCGTTAGGAGTTGCCAATGCAGAGCCGGTACAAGTTCCGTAACAATCGATTACCGGAGCTGTTGCATTTACAGTAAATGAAGATGGCTCATTAATTACAGCACTTGCAACATAAGTACATCCAAACATATCTGTTACAGTAACCGTATGATTTCCGGCTCCAAGATTAATTGCTGTAGCAGTATTTTGAGTTGGAGTTGTTCCCCATTCAATTGTAAAAGGAGGAGCACCACCACCGATTGACACAGTTGCAGTTCCATCATTTTCACCAAAACACGTGATATCGGTGGTATTTGAAATTGAGACAGTTGCACCCGGTTCGTTATTAATTGTGACGCTTCCGTTTACAACACAACCATTATCGTCAGTTACCTGAACGGAATAAGGTGATCCAACTGCTGACAAACCAGTATTGTTTGCACTGGTGGGTTGAGTTCCTCCACTCCATAGGTAAGTATAAGGGCTTGTTCCACCTGATGGGACAACAGAAGCGGTTCCATCATTTTGGTTACAATGAGAATTTGTTGAGCTGAGCAATAAATTAATCGAAGAAGGCTCATTAATTGTTACCGGTGCAGTTGCAGTACAGGAGTTTGCATCAGTTACAGTAACAACATAGCTTCCCGGACAGAATCCAGTATTTGCAGGTTGGTTTGGTGTTGCTCCATTTCCAATTCCCCAATTATATGTTAGGACACCTGTTCCGCCAACTCCATTAGCGGTAGCTATTCCATCACATAATCCATTACAAGACACGTCGTTAGATGCAGTAACACTGGCATTGAGCACCGGGGCAGCATTAATATTAAAGTTTGTCACAGCAGAACAGCCCCAAGTATCAGTAACTGTTACTGTATATGACTGAGGTGAAAGATTTGACAATGTATGAGAAGTTGCTGTAGTAGTCTGGTTAACACCATGAGACCAAGCGTAAGTAAAATCAGGATCACCACTTAATACGTTAATCGTAGCGGATCCATCGTTTGAATAAGAGCAAAGCGTTTGGCTATGGGATTCATTAATCGCGACTCCACCAACATCCATAATACTACCGGTAAACTGAGCCGTACAAGCTTGATCATCAGTAACAGTAACGATATAAGTTCCTGCCGGTAAATTAGTTGCAGTTTGGGTAAATTGTGCTGGCACACAGTTCCATTGATATGTATAAGGTGCTGTTCCGCCTGATGGATTAACTGTAATATCGCCATCTGACTGCCCGCAATGAGCGTTATTTGGTGACATTGTTGCCGTAATATTTGTAGGCTGACTTATGGTAACTGTTTCTGTTACCAAACAAGCTCCTTCAGTTACTGAAACAGTATGCGTCCCGGCACATAAACCAGTTACAGCAAAGTTTGTCGGATTTGTTCCACTACTCCATTGATATGAAAAAGGTCCGGCACCAACAGCAGTTGCAGTTGCCTGTCCATCACAATCTCCGTTACAGGATACATCCTGATCTACGCTAGTTGTTACAGTGAAAGGAGCTCCTGTATCATTAATTATTATGCTATTAATCTGCGTACAATTATTGTCATCTGTTACGGTTACCGTATAATTTCCTGCAGGGATACCATTAATTGTATTTGCTGTACCTCCATTAGACCAATCATAATCATATGGAGCAGTACCTCCTACAACAGAAACTGAGGCTGAGCCATTTGCGAGAGCACAGTTTGCATCAGTACCACTCATTGTCAATGCCATTGAAGGCGGGTCGGTAATATTGAAATTTTCAACAACAAAACAGGCAGGATTTGAGCCATCAGAAACAGTTACATCATAAGCCCCCGCACATAATCCACCTGTTGTTTGATTATTGGGTGTAGAACCTGAAGAATATGTGTAAGTAAAAGTAGGTGGGCCGGTAGCATTTACAGTTGCAGTTGCATCACAATCTCCAGGACAGGACGGTTGTGTTGTTACAACATTTGCATTTGGCGTAACCCCGTTTGGATCTATGGTAAAGTTTTCTGTTGCAACACAGCCATTTGCATCGACTACCTGAACGGAGTAGTTTGCAGCACAGAGTCCGGTTTCAGCATTTGTTGTATTTGCACTTGAGGACCAGTTATAATTGCTAAATCCCGCAGCAGCAATTGCTGTTCCATCACAGTTTCCACAATTATCGTCAGTAGTAACCACATTGGGCACCGGTAATGGATAAACTGTGACATTTAAATTGTATGAATCATTACAACCACCGGCAGAAATATTTAAAGTCACATTATGAGATCCCGCACTAGAGAAGGTAACTCCCGATGGGTTTTGAGCAGTAGATGATGCCGGAGTCCCATTTGTAAATGTCCAGTTATAGGTTTCTCCTGCTGCAACTGCTCCTGTATGTGTAAAATCAAATGACTGAGAATTAAAGCACTGGTTACCATTATAAGTAAAGGTTGCATCCGGATTCACAGCTGAAGCCAGATTAACAGTGCTTGTATTAAAACAACCTTGATCATCAGTGACGGTAACTGTATAGGAACCGTCAGGCAAATTAGTAAAAGTATGTGAAGTGACATTATTCGCTGTTGATTGCCCTGTACAGGCAATGTCGTAAGGTGGAAACATTCCCGTTATTCCATTGACAGTAATACTACCATTACTACTTCCACAAGTTGGTTGTACGACAGAAGTATTAAAGCTAATTTGTGGTGGTTCCGAAATACTAAATGTTTCAGTATATTCGCACCTACCCATTGCATCATCTACTGTAACGACATACGCCCCCGGCGACAAGCCCGTTATTGTAGTAACCCCGGTGGCTGTAAAACCTGAGGGTCCTATCCAGTTAATTGTATATGGTGGGGTTGCGCCAGAAATATTCGTGATTTCAGCCCATCCATCATCTGCACCATAGCAGCTGCTGTGTGAGAATGCAGGGTTTGCAGTGATACCAACAATCGAAAAGTTTACAGAATTTTGTGGTGAGAAATTCGAACAAATATCATCTACTCCGCCGGCATGCACGGTAAGGGTATAGTTTCCGTCATGTTCTAAATAATCATCAAGTTCCAATGTCCAGATATCGTCATAATAGGTATCTCCATAAGTAGAATTAAGACCTGCTTCACAAATTTCACTCCATACATCTGAAATATCATAATTTCCTTCCGGTCCTGTTAAGGTAAAATCTCCCGCTTGTAAACTTGTACACCATAATCGTTCATTAAATTGGATCGTAATGCTTGAAGACCCACATTCAGGTGCATAAAGAATGCTTTCAATATACGGTCCTGTATTATCAATAATTTGGGCAGAGCCTCCAAAAGTGATTGAATATCCACTTTGTGAGGATGTCCAATTACTAACATTAACAACGTAAGTTTCACCAGCTGTAACATTTAACACATCATTATAAGGGCCAGAACCTGCAGCACCACAATCTAGAGTTGTAGAACCTGTTGGTCCTGTACTTCCTGCGGTTGCAGACCAATTACAGCTAACTAAAAAATCTGGCGATCCAGCAATTGTAGCAATATCCATACAATCATTACTCGTCAAGTCATAAACAGCCCAATCATAATCATCTGCAGAATTATTTGGCGTAATTGTAAAAGAAGCCGTTCCAGTAGTTTGTGCAGTAAAGGTGTACCAAACATCATTTCTTTCACCACTTAGCATACAATTTCCGGGACAACCTCCACTTGTAGAGATTTCATTAAGATAATTTCCTGTTCCTGAATAAGATGTAGTCGTACTGTAAGTATTAAAACAGAGTGGTATCGCTCCAAGACAATCCTGTTGGTTTGGTGGAGTAATGGTCCTGTAGGCGAGTAGTCCTGCGTAAACTCCATTATCATTACAATAATACTGGTGAATCACAACGCTATACGTTCCGTTTGTAGTACATGTCCAGGTGATTTCTGAGCCTAGTCCACAATGGTCATCATTATACTCAAAAACAACGGTTCCGTTTTGGTCGCAAATTTCAATTTGAGTATCAATATTATTACTAGCTCCTCCTTGGCAGAAAGAGAAAATGTAAGTTATACTGGCATAACCATCAAAGGTATATCGGTCTCCGGCATCAACACCAATTGTTTGAAAGGTTGGCAGCATGGTAAGATTTCCTGATAATGTTCCACCCCCACCACATTGTGCCAAAGCCTTGTGACCATTGAAAGTAACAAGGATTAGCAATGAAATTGTGATAAATATTTGCTTAATTTTCATAATTAAGTCCTCTCAGCTAGTTTAGTAATTTGGTTATAAAACACTTAGCGAAATACAATGACACCAGGTGTATCTATTATCTTTTTGAGTTGATGTACTCCTGATATTTTTCAGGATTTTCCTCAACCCATTTTTGTTTTTTATTTTGATAGTTTTCCCGATCGGCTTCATGGTTACCAGTATCCTCATATTCAGGAAAACCGTTAATAAGCACAGGTGTTGACGGTGTTGCACCAGGATTTGATTGGGAACTTGCCTGATTTGATTCCAAATGCCCATTTCTGGACACGGTGGTATATTCATAATCCAAGTTAAACTCTTTCAAAATGCTTAGAACATAAGCCGCATCAATTTCATATGCCATATAAAGCTGACACCTGTCCTGCAATTTTGGAGTTTTAAAGATTCTTCCTTCGAAAATAAGCGGATCTTGCAAAAGCCTTTCAAGCAATGCCTCTGACATTTCATCATCCTGTAATCCATTGATGTGAAAGTAAACCGTCTTTTGCTCTCCAATACTTTTAACATGGGTAAAGCGAAGACTATTCTCCTGAGCTGTAAGTTGAGATGCGACAAAAAGCACAAAACTTAAAATAAGCATGCGTTTAATCATAATATTTGGTTTTTAAGTTATTCCCTACTTCTTTAGTTTCTTAGCAATGTCACCTGTCCCCGTCTTGTTCTTACATTTCCATACTGATCTTCGGTAACAATTTTCCATAAATACACACCCGCTTCAGCTTTCTGGTTTGTATGGATATTCATTCCATCCCAAGGTCTGTCAATCTCATCTGTTTGATAAATGACCTGGTTAAATTTATCCAGAATTATCATTGTAAATTTCAAATCCTGCATATCATCATAAACCGGTCCAAAATGAGAGTTCATACCTGACACATCAGGTGTAAAAGCATTTGGCATTGCATAATTATGTTCAATCTTCACATTTACTTCCTTAACCAACTTACTTTCACATGCATTTTGATCTGTCATTTTCAACTCAACAGCATAAATACCATCGTATTTAAATTCATACTGCAACATTGATGCATTGAACGTTTGTCTATCCACTTTCCAAGAATATACAATATCCCCACGATTTATTGTGTTAAAAGTATATAAATTTCCTGACTTATCAAAATCTATTTTTGCATCAGGAATTCCATAAGCATTTATAATTGAGCCAGTAATACGTTGTCTTAACAATTCGTCCTGTTTTGGTTTCAAAATTAACACCGGAGTATATTCACCTAATTCAGTATATGTATGGGCAGGAGCAGATTCTGTTGACTTGCTGCCATCTTTAAAATGCCACATAAATTCATAATTTTCCGGATCGGCATTACATGAAAACTTTATTGTTAAAGGAACACATCCGGCTTTTTTAGCCTGTGAAATTTGAAGCACTTTTTCTGGTCTGCTATTCTCATTCCCTGAGCTAGAAGAAGTCTCATTCTTATCCTGTACAACAACAAGGGGTTCAGAATTTTCAGTTTCCTGATTATTTTCCACTTCTGTTTCCTCAACAGCTTCATCAATTTGCTCTGCTAAGTCATTTTGTTCAGAATTTTGAATTGATTCTGTGTTTTCATTCGGACTTTGAGCTTCAGTCAATTCGGCTGACGTTTGATTATCAGTTTTTTCAGGAGTTATGTTTTCCTGCTGCGCATTTTCAGGGGCATGATTGTTTTGCTCAACAGGATTTTCTTGATTATCAATTGTGTTTTCAGCAATAATTTCAGTTTGTGTTTGCGGTTTTTCGTTAGGGTTAACAATAAAAACAATTGCAACAGTCGCGACAATCACGGCTCCGGCAAAAATCAGGCCTTTCTGTAAAACAGACAAGCCATTTTCAGGTAATTGTTTTTCCAAGCTGCTCCATTGACTTTGTGCCCCTTTCGGTTCAAAATGGTTTAGCTTTTCTTTTAAGTTATTTTCAAATTGTGTTTTCATGCCCAAACTCCTTATTATAAAATTCTCTTAATTTTCGTTTTGCTTTTGCATAATTGGATTTTGATGTTCCCACATTGATGTCCAATAATTCTGCAATTTGCTTATGTGTTAAATCTTCAACCACATAGAGGTTAAAAACCGTTTGATATGCCGGTGTTAACTTCTGAATCAATTCAACAATTCGACCGGCCTGTAATTGAAGCAATTTTTCATCTTCTAATTCATCATAACTTTCATCTTTCAAATTATTGATGTGCGATTCTTCACCATATTCAAAGTACATTTTCCGTTTACGCCAAATCTCATCAATGCTATTATTGACAATAAGTCGCCTTACCCAGCCCTCTAATGAACCTTTATTATTGAACAATCGCATTTTATCAAACACTTTAATAAAACCGTCTTGCACAAGGTCTTCGGCCTCCAGTGTATCGCGACTATATCGCAAACACACTCCCAACATTTTAGGGTAAAGTGCCTCGTAAAGTGCCCGTTGGCATTTACGATCACCTTTTTTACATCCCCGTACCAGTATTTTGACCTGTTCTTTATCGTTGAGATCCATTTTTAATGCCTTCTGTTTAATGACGATAGCTTTATTAAAAGGTTGCCTGTTTTTTTAGTCTATCGATAAATTCTTTCACTGTTTAAAAATCTTCTGTATTCACGTGCATATGCTTCATGTTGTCTGAGTGTTTTTGAAAAATTGTGATATCCACTGTAATCGGGTTTTGCAGAAAAGAAAATGTAATCATGCTTTTGAAAATTCAAGACCGCATCAATACTGGATTTCTCCGGCAAACAAATTGGGCCTGGTGGGGTGCCGGGATATTTATATGTATTAAACGGACTGTCAATTTTAGTATGCCGATTCAGCACCCGACGGATGGAAAAATCATCATGAGCAAAAATTACGGTTGGACAAGCTTGAAGCAACATGTTTTTTTCCAAACGGTTTATATATACTCCTGCGACCTTCGCTTTTTCATCATTTTTCTTGGTTTCCTGTTCAACAATTGAAGCCAAGGTAGAAACCTGAATGGGCGTGAGTCCGGCACGTTCAGCTTTTTGTCTTCGTTCATCTGTCCAAAACTTATCATATTCGGTTTTCATGCGCTGTGTAAATTCTTCAGGATTTGTATTCCAGTAGAATTGATACGTATCCGGAAGAAACATTGCAGGAAATTCAAATGCATTAAAGCCGTATTCTGTGTTTGTCTCAGGATTCAAAAAATATTCGGCAAAACTCAGTGAATCTGTTTCTAGTTTTTTGCCGAGAATTCCGGCCAATTCAGGAAGTTTTCTTAAATTATTGAAAGTAATATTAACCGGTTTCTGATTTCCTGAACGCAACATATTAATCAAAGCATTTGTATTCATGTCATGTTGAATTTCGTATCGACCGGGTTTCACATTATCAGCATAGGATTTCTTTTCTACCACCCAATTAAATGCATCTTCATCAATAAGAAAGCCAGACAAACTATCTTTCACTGTCTGATAATCAGCCCCTGTTGGGATATAAAGCATTGTGGTTTCCTGACCATGCAAATCAACATTTGGTTCATAAATAAACTGATAAAATCGATAGGCAAATATTCCTCCGGAAGCTGCAATTACTAACAGCACCAACATAATTATAGCGAACTTATTTTTCATATTTTTTTTGTTTTACTCAACACACGTTTTTTATAGAATAAATGTAATGAAATTCCTCGAGACAACATAAAAATAATGAGAGCCATCCACATTCCATGATTATCAAAATAATATCTCAAGATAAAAAGTGCCGGTAAAAAAATCAGTACAGATGATAAAAGCATTGCATTTCTCATGGTTTTACCTTCGGTTGCCCCGATATAAATCCCGTCCCAAATAAAAGCGGAAAAACTCACAATTGGAATAATTATTATCCAAAATCGGTAAGTTTGCGATAACTCAATGATATTTTGCTGATCCGTTAACAAGCGAACAATGCTTTGATTGAATGTAAAATAAACCAAACTAACTGCCACGCTTAAACCAACTCCCCAAATGAATAATGTTTTGATTGTTTTTTTTAATCCGCTCAGCGAATTCGCACCAATATATTTTCCTGTGAGTGCCTCTGCGGCAAATGCAAATCCATCAATAAAATAGGAAAAGATCCAAAGAAACTGCAGCAAGACTGAATTTACTGCGAGGATTTCATCGCCGAGTTTTGCACTTGCAGCATTGAAATAATAAAAGCTTCCTGTTAAGAGTAGTGAACGAATAAGAATATCCCGGTTAACGGTCATAAATTGTCCGATTTCAGACCAAACGAATATTGTTTTCATTTTCCAATATTTACGGATTCGTTTGCTATGTTTTAACAGCAAAAACATTCCCAAAATAAAACCGGCATATTGACCAATTACTGTTCCCAGCGCCACGCCTTTCACAGCCATTCCCAGTTTCAAAACGAAAAATGCAGACAAGAGAATGTTTATCAAATTAATTAAAATGGAAATCCACATTGGAGTTTTTGCATCTTGCATACCAATATACCAACCCATGATTGCGTATAATCCTAGGGTTGCTGGTGCGGCAAAAATTCTGATTCGGAAATAATCCATTGCAAATGATTTCAACTCTTGACTACTATCAATAAAATTAAAGGCCAGCCAAGAAATTGCTTTTTGTGTGAGAATGAGAAGGAGTCCAAGCCCAATGGCAATAATTAATGCTCTGGCGAGGATTATATACGACTGACTAATTGCGCGACTTCCACGGCTTTGGGCAGTAAAACCACTAGTTCCCATGCGCAAAAATCCGAGACCGGAATAAATAAAGGTGAAAACCGTTGCTCCAAGTGCAATTGCACCAAGATAGGCAGGATTATCCTGTCTGCCCATAAGCGCAACGTCAACCATTCCCACCAAAGGAACCGTTAGATTACTGATGATATTCGGGAAAGCAAGTTTTAAAACTCGCCTATTCAATGTCCCGCAGTTTAATTGAATTTACATCGCGGATAATGAAAACCTGATAATCACCAAGATATTTAAACCCGTATCCACCATACAAAGCACGGGCAATTTTGCTGTCCCGATGCACTTCCAGTTTAACCTGTAAGCCTGTCTCAATCACAAACTCCATGCTTTTATCCATTAGCAAATGGCTAAGGCCGCGCCCCTGAAATTTAGGTAAAATCGCAAAATGATGCAGATAAAGTCTCCGCTGATCGGTGGTTAACCATGAGCTTCCGATTAGTCCCGCATCATCATCTTCAAGAATGAGCAGCTTGCCACCGTAACTTAAGGTATCTTCAATGATATTCTCATCATCACCTCGTTTTTTGCCACCCATTTCGGTAGCTTCCCATAGTTTTATAAGTGCAGGAAAATCTTCTTCCCGGTAATCACGTACAAATTGAGCCATAAAAATCTAATTATCAATAATATCTACGTAAAGTTGTCCTGATTCGAATCGTTTCACGATGACTTCTGTGTCACGCTCAATGTATCCGTTAATTGCTTTAGCATCGTAACGTTTATCGTCAATTTCGACACGTCCGGATGGCCTTAATTCCTGAACGACAATTGCTTTTCTACCAATCATTTCAGACGTTTTGTTATCAAAACTAAAATATCCTTCTTTTTTTTCTTGGATTTTATTTAAAGACAAATTTCCAAAGAAGCGATTTTTAGAAAACAGCTTACTGCTCAACCAAAGCGAAAAGAAAAACGACACGATTGCTGCCATAATTACATAAAACAGCGCATTGACTAGTGGTTTTAAATTCACTTCCCCACCTTCAATCGGCTGAATTTCATATTGTCCTATCATGGACAGTGCCAAACCGGTTATCATCAATGCAATTCCGGCAACTCCTGCAATTCCAAATCCTGGAATCACAAAAATTTCCACCCCGATAAGTATTACTCCTACAACAAAAATCAAAATTTCCCAATGATTTGCCAATCCCTCAACATATGATGGAGCAAAATACAACAATGCAGCCATTATGGCAATTATAAAAGGAAATCCGATGCCCGGCGACTGCAATTCAAAGTACAAGCCCCCGATAATAAACATGATGAGAAATGATTTAAAGGCAGGATTGGTTAAAAATCCCATGATTTTATCCATGCTTGTCGGGACGTAGGATTTCGTTTCGTAATCGGAAACTCCTTGGGCAGCAAGCAATTCTGGAATCGACTCGTACAATCCGTCACAATATCCGTTTTCAACGGCTTCACTGGCAGTAAATGTCAGCACTTTTGTTGAATCAATAATTCCGGGAATATATAAATCCGGATCCACCATCGCCTCAGCAATTTGTGGGTTTCGTTTCCATTGTACGATGGTATCATTGCCTTGAATAATGGTGTCTTTTCCTTGCGCCTCAGCGGTTGATCGCATGGTAGCACGCATGTAAGACTGATATTTATCCGGCATTGCCTGCCCGTCCTGACTGACAACGGTTGCTGCGCCAATATTTCCGCCGGGACGCATGAAAATTTTATCGGTAGCAATAGATATCAAGGCACCGGCACTGGCCGCATTGTTATCAATAAACACCCAAACCGGCATTGGTGCATTTAAAAATGCTGTTCTGATTGAATCTGCAGCAATCACTAAACCACCGTAAGTATTCATATGAATCAGAAACAAATCAGCATTTAATTCAATTGCTTCGTCGAGTGCTTTTTGTGTATTTCGCCAAGCACTCATCGTAATATTTTCAAAGATTTCCAGTTTGTAAATCAGAAACTTCGAGCTGTCTTTGGCAGCCTCAACAGAAATATCAGGTAAAGAATCATTTGCTGTACTAACAACAGAAGAATCCGGGGGAACCAGGCTATCCGGAACATTTGCCGCAGCAAAAAATGATATCCCAAAAAGGAGTGCCATCAAGAGCCCCCATGATTTTATTGCTTTCATAAATTATTGTTTACTCAAAATAAAGTGCCATGTTTTCACCTCTTGTGCTTCATCACCTCCCGGAATTATTAAGCTTGTATTAACCGCTTTCATTCCTTGATGTTCAATGATAAATTCATATGTTAATCCGTTCTTTAGGGTAGCGAAATATTTCCCTTCCTCATCGGACATAATCTTCGTAACAACTTCGCCATCGTTTTTTGATATTATCACAATTTCTGTCTCAATCGGATTTTGGTCTTCATCAACCACAGAGCCATTAACCACAGTCAGTTCCGGTTGGATAAACTCAACATCAAGATTGTCGAAATAATTTCTCATATCGATTTGATATAAATCTACTTTTCCCAGACCTCCCTCTCTGTCACTGGAGATGTATGCGGTTTTACTATCGGTGGAAAGCACAAAGTGAAATTCATTGTCAGGTGTGTTAATTGGATATCCCAGATTTACCGGTTTTTGCCAGCGTCCATTCACTCGCTTTACCATAAAAATATCGTATCCACCCATGGATCCGGGCCCGTTCGATGAGAAAAACAGAGTGTTTCCATCAGGATGAATAAACACGCCGATTTCATCATCTTCTGTATTGATTTTTTTCCCAAGGTTTTTCGGTGCACTCCATCCTTTACCATAGCGATGCGCTGAATAAATATCGCCTTCGCCAAAGCCTTTTTTGCGCTCTGAGATAAAATAAATGGTGTTATTATCGGCTGTTACGCCGGCAGAAGTTTCAAAATAACTGGAATTAATTGCTGTTTCTCCCTGAAACAATGTTTTAAAAGCATTGCCGAGTTTTTGGAAAAACTTTTCGGGTTTGTTTTCCGGTAATGGCTGCGGTTTCAACCATTTACCATCCTTTAATTTTGAAACATAAATATCGCCACTTAAGGTTTCGTTTTTAATATTTTTGTAAAGATAAATAGTTTTCCCATCGGGGGAGATACTTGTATTTGCATCATGCCACTCGGTATTAATATCACCTTCAATTGGTTTTGCTTCTGACCAGCTTCCATCCGCATTTTTTATGGAAACAAAAACTGCATCAAAATATTCACCGGAAAAAGGGTCACGTTGCGCTTTTTCATTTAACGGCCGACGACTTGTAAATATTAATTGAGATTGATCGGCAGTAACGGACGGAATTGCATCCACATATTCCGAGTTAATTTTCGCTCCCATATTTTCTATCTCAACTTCAAGCTCCTCAGAAATTAATGCGATGGCATTTTTCACCTGAGACAGATAGGTTGGAACATTATAATATTTCACCAACTTGCCTTTCACATTATCCTTAAAGGTTTCATAATGATCTTTCGAAAGATTAAACATGCTCTCTTTTTGGTATGCACGCCCAAGATAATAATGCAACAGCTCCATGTTTTTATCGTCCTCATTCACAAGTTTTTTAAGATGCAAAATCACACTTCCGTATTCTGCTAGTTGGAAAAAGGTTTCTCCCATTCGATAATTTAACAAAGAATGATCTGGATTTCCCTTGTACAAATCGCGATAAATCCTCAATGCGCCCTCAAAATTGTCATTTTGATACTTCACTCTGGCCTGTGTCATTTGCACCGTAATATTTTCATCTTTTGTTGTGTCAGATGCCATGGAATCCATTGCAAGTGATGACAATGAAAAGCACATCACTGTAATTATAATACTAATAATCCGCATAATATAATATTCATTTTTTCAAGAAACTAAAATACGAAAAGTTTAGACAAGTCAAAGTTAAATCAGAAAGAATTATAATAACAAACATCCATAAAGAATATTAGTCAGTAATTAAGCAATTTGATTGAGAAATTGATTCAAAGCCCGTTTTTTTGATTCAGTCCAGAAATAATCGATTCGATTTTTCAGGTAATTCTCTATCGGGAGGTTCGGATATTCATGCGCATAAGCTTGAATTGCATCATCAAGATGCCTTATCCCAAAAGCTAAAGCATCATTAAATTGCTCAATAAATGCTTGCGACAATTTTTCTCGACTCACCCATGCAGCAAAAACAAATTCTTCTCCGGTGTAATTATACCAAGCTTCAGCCAAATCATAGCGATACGGGAAATTATCCAGCAGCTCAAGCGCTTTATCTCCAATTACGACACCACCCGTTTGACCGGAAATTTGAGATTCATAACCGGGTTCAGCAGAAACATACTGCGGTTTGATATTCCAGTAGTTCATGGCAAGAATTTGCACCAGCTGAACCGATGTTCGGGAGCGAAAATCGAGTAAAACACGGTTTAATTCATGTATCGGTTTTTCTGAAAACAAAAACACTGAATCAACCCGCTTTTTTGCCCCAATACAGAAATCAGTAATAATATGGTATGTTTTCATTTCAGGCAATATCGCCACTGGCACCAATCCAATATCTGCTTCGCCACTTAACAATTTTTTTGCACACAATGATGGCACATCTTCAGACAGCTGAATTAATGGTTTTATTTCTGCATTATGTGCCAGAGCATACCGAAACGGAAGCGTATTTAAAAAACTCACCATGGATATGCGTAACGGACTTTTCATGATTAAATGAACTTACATATTAATTGTAATAATTACTTTTGGTAAAGATAGTTTTTTCATGCGTTCACTAAAAAGAAAAAAGGATTTGTGTAACATGAGGCTGAAATTCTCGTCACTTTCTCAATTTTTTCTACCTTTGAAACAAATTTTAACCCATGGAATTAACAGCCCTTAATGCAATCAGTCCGATTGACGGACGCTACTTTGATAAAACAGAAGCTTTGCAGGATTTCTTTTCTGAACATGCATTGATATATTATCGTGTAAATACAGAAGTTCGGTATTTCATTGCCTTGTGTAAACTTGAAATCCCGCAACTATCTGAAATCAGTGAAGAAGATATTATCCGTTTAGAAAATCGATTAGAAGCCTTTTCTGAAGCAGATGCGCAACAAGTAAAAGCAACAGAAAAGATCACAAATCATGATGTAAAAGCGGTGGAATATCTTGTAAAATCATGGTTTGATGAAATCGGGCTTTCAAAGTACAAAGAGTTTGTGCATTTCGGGCTCACTTCACAAGACATCAATAACACGGCGCTCCCTTTAAGCATGAAAGATGCATTTGAGAAAGTGTATCATCCCATTTTTGAGGAAGTTTTGCGCAAAATAGATGAAAAAGCAGAGGCATGGCAGGATATCGCAATGCTGGCGCGCACCCATGGACAACCTGCCTCTCCCACACGCCTCGGCAAAGAAATGGATGTCTTTTCAGAACGCTTACGTCAGCAAATAAATCAGCTGAAAGCAGTTCCGTTCAGTGCAAAATTCGGTGGAGCAACGGGAAATTTCAATGCGCATTATATCAGTTTTCCAAAAATCGACTGGCATCAATTTGCCCGTGAATTTGTGGAGCAGGATTTAAAGCTTTCACGCTCTTTTCCGACAACACAAATTGAACATTACGATAATTTGGCAGCCTTTTTTGACGGAATGCGTCGAATCAACACCATATTAATTGACTTGTCGCGAGATATTTGGACATATGTTTCCATGGATTATTTCAAACAAAAAATTAAAGCCGGAGAAGTCGGATCATCCGCCATGCCGCATAAAGTAAATCCCATTGATTTTGAAAATGCAGAAGGAAATTTGGGAATGGCAAATACCGTTTGCGGATATTTAAGTGAAAAATTACCAATTTCTCGTTTACAAAGAGATTTAACCGACAGCACTGTCAGCAGAAATGTCGGATTGCCCTTTGCTTACACCTTAATCGCTTTTAAAAGCATCATTAAAGGATTTGACAAACTCTTGGTAAACGAAGCAAAAATTGAAGCCGATTTGGAAAACAATTGGGCGGTTGTGGCCGAAGGAATTCAAAACATTTTACGTCGCGAATCCTATCCCGAACCTTACGAAGCATTAAAAGCACTAACCCGAACCAACGAACGGATAACAAAAGCAAGTATTCATTCGTTCATACAAAGTTTAGATGTTTCGGATGAAGTCAAAGCGGAACTCATGGAAATTACACCATTCAATTACACAGGCTGTTAATGAAAGATATTTTAAGAATATTCAAGTATATTCTGCCATACAAATGGGCGGCAATCGGGAATGTATTTTTCAATCTTTTGAGTACAATTTTTACATTGTTTTCATTTGGTCTGGTCATCCCCTTTTTAAATGTGCTTTTCGGACAACAAGAGTTGGTTACTGAAATGCAGCCATGGTCAATGAATTCAAATGTCTTGTTGCACAATTTCAAATTTTGGTTGTCCGGGATTATTATTGAGCATGGTGAACTTAAGGCACTTGTGATGCTTGGCGTATTAGTCAGTGTTGCTACACTTGGAAAAACAGCCACCTGGTATTTTGCAAATTTCTTTATAGTGCCTGTGCGCAACGGCGTTGTCCGCGATATCAGAAACAGTTTGTACAAGAAAATATTGGCATTACATATCGGATATTTCAGCGAAGAAAAACGCGGAAACATTATCGCCAGAATGACAAATGATGTGCAGGAGATTGATTTTTCAATCATGAGCTCCATGACAATGCTTTTTCGGGATCCCATTAAAATTATTGCCTTTGTCACAGCTTTGTTTGCATTAAATTACAAACTCACACTTTTTGTGCTGCTGATTCTCCCAATTGCCGGTTTAATTATCGGAAGAATCGGAAAATCGCTGCGCCGCAGATCTCAAGACGGGCAACGACGTATGGGGCACTTAATGACACTGATTGAGGAAACCGTTTTTGGCTTACAAATCATTAAAGCGTTTAACGCTGAAAAACATCAAGACGATCGCTTTCGCGATGTGAATCAGGGATATACCAATGTTCAAAACAAAATTAATCGGCGTAGAGCATTAGCTTCTCCGATAACAGAATTTCTAGCCACGGTTACCATTGTTTTTGTCATGTGGTACGGAGGTCGAATTATTTTGGTTGAAGGCGGATTAGATCCGGCTGCACTCATTTCATACTTGTTGATTTTCTCACAAGTTATTACTCCGTCAAAATCCTTAAGCACTGCCTTATACAATGTACAAAAAGGGCTTGCTTCGGTTGACCGAATTAATGAAATATTAAAAGCCAAAAACAAAATTAAAGATCCAAAAAATCCGGTTCCGAAACCAAATTTTCAAGAAAAAATCGAGTACAAAAATGTCAGTTTTGCCTATGGCGACACCCTTGTCCTTAAAGACATTAATCTGCAAATTGATTACGGAAAAACCATTGCGCTTATAGGACAATCTGGCTCCGGAAAAACTACCATCGCAGATTTACTGCCACGGTTTTATGATTTAACAATTGGGGAAATTACAATTGACGGAGTTGATATCAGAAATCTGAAATTAATAGATTTACGCTCCATGATCGGATATGTGAATCAATCACCGATTTTATTTAACGACAGTTTTGCAAATAATATACGATTCGGCGCTGAAAATGTAACGCAGGAAGACATTATTGCCGCTGCAAAAATTGCACATGCCCATGATTTTATAATGGAATATGAGCACGGATATGACACCAACATCGGGGATGGCGGCGGAAAACTTTCCGGTGGACAGCGTCAACGATTAAGCATTGCTCGCGCCATTTTAAAAAATCCGCCGATTATGATTCTTGACGAAGCCACCTCAGCATTGGATACAGAATCAGAACAATTGGTACAAGAGGCTCTGGATAATCTGATGAAAAATCGCACCTCCATTGTGATTGCACATCGTTTGTCAACCATTAAAAATGCAGACTTAATTTGTGTGATGCAATACGGCGAAATTGTAGAGCAGGGTAAGCATGAAGAACTCATTGATCAAAACGGTATTTACACGAAATTATATAACATGCAAATTAAATAATTATGAAAAAAATTCAAATTATACTCATCTTATTATCTGCTGTTATTATTATCCCAACAGCATGCAAGGACAAACTGCCACGACCGGAAATTGACAAACCGGCAAACATGGTTGAACCGGAAGGTCATAATTTTTCTTTTGAAAATCCTCCCGTAATTAAAAAAGAAGGGGAAGTAAAATTCATCCGCAAAGATGCTGACACTGTCATTTCCAAAATTGATGTTGAAATTGCCGATAATGATTTGGACAGAGCCTTAGGACTCATGTTCCGCCCCGAAATGGAAGAAAATCATGGCATGTTGTTTCTCTTTAAAAATGAAGTTGAACAAGCTTTTTGGATGCTGAATACCATTATTTCCCTCGATATTCTTTACGTAAACTCAAGAGGTGAAATTGTAAAGATTTATAAAAATACGAAAACAGAAAGTCAAGAATCCCTACCATCCGGAGCTCCGGCAATTAATGTTATTGAAGTTAATGCCGGATACTGTGAAACATATGGCATAAAGGAAGGCGATTTTGTTGATTATTAATGTCGTTTGACGCGTAATAAAAAAATACCGCAAAGTGACGCGAAGCAGCGCAGAGTTTCGCGAAGCAAACCAATTACTCAAGGTTCACTTGAGCGCAGAGAAGCCCTAAGAATATGCTAAGTCGAATGAAAAGATGAGTTTGACACGTAGAAATCATCCGCAAATAAGGGTTTTATTCAATTAGTTTTCTTTTTCCTGCTTTCGACACTGAGTCATCTGCATTTTCATTATCATAAAGGGTCTGAATAATTACCTTTTCCACAAAAGGATGATTGTTTTTTACTGCGCTTTCTTTTTAGTAAAGAAAGCTAGCAAAGAAAATCTGGCGCTGACCCGCATTTTTCTATTCATTGGATATCGTTCCGTACTCCTCGAATCTCCTCGTACCTGCGGGTCGAGTAGTTAAAAACTCCACTGATACCTCAATGAATCACAAAAAATCCGCGAATGCGCCAGAACTCGTGTCCGGCGGGCTAAGTAAAAAATTAGTCTAAAGCTACGAACTTTGGATAATACGTTATGAGTTGTGACCGAACGTTTTTATTAGTAGACTTCCAAAAACGAATGTCAAATAGCCCTCTTGGAGGAGGCTTCCTCCGTATCAGCCAGGTTTTCGTTGTGGAACAAATCTTTTCTAAGCGCCTGAATTGCTCTAAGAGACTGCGTGCAAACATACGAATATCGGGGAAAAGAAAAGATTTGAGGTTCCATAGAAAAGCTGAGTGCAGCGGAAACCTGTCCCTGCCAGTCCGGCAGGCTGGCGGCTATCGACGGAAGTTTCTTTGTTCCTTTCTTTTTTGGCTCCCGAATCACTAAATATTATTTTTTGAGTCAGGTCACCTAAATTCCTATCTTGATAACATATAATCAACTGTTATTAAGACAAATGGGGTTTCTTTCAGAGAGAAGTTTCGAAAACATCAGTGTGTTGTCGTTTAAGGCATTCGCACTGAACTGCCGATTAATTTCAAAAAATGAAACAGCAAAGATATAAACTTGTTCAATCTGTGCAAATGCAAAAAACAGGATAATTCTGTAGTAGAAATAATGCTGATTATTTCATTAAATCGTATCGTTTATAGCTTATCTGCATATAAATAATGGCGATTAAAAGACAGCCGCATGCAATCATAAAAGTCGGAAAATAACCAAGACTTCGGTATAAAGCCAATCCGACAAAAGGAGCAAACAATCCGCGAAAACCGACCAATGATAAATGGACTGCCTGATAATCTCCGGCATGATCAGGATTCGTCACAAAATATGCCGAGCCGATTGAAAATTGCAGGTTCATGGCAGATTGAAACAATCCGAAGAAAACAAATCCGATAAGCACCATCAGTACAATATTCAAGTCGTTCCACACAAAACTGGTCTCTACAAACTCACTCAATCCGACAAACAGAATGTACAAAAACATAAAGCTGTAGGATATTTGTGCAAATTTTCTCGGGTCAATTTTTCCAAGGACAATCCCAAATATGGGCATGGCAAACAATAAAACCAAATTTCCCGTATTCTTATAAAATGCCACAGAGGTGTAAGAAAGATGCAAGACATTTTCGAGATACAAAGTAATCACGGTGACCGTGAACATGAAAGCAAATCCGTAAAGCATAAATCCGATTTCAAAATCGCGATAGGCTTTGTTTTTCAATAAAATATCTCCCATGCGACGAATTGAATCCCCGATTGCAACAAAAAATGGGCGTGGAAAAACTTTTTCAACAGGCGTATAAGGAATGGTTGACAAGAAATATACAGCCAATATACCGGAAATACCCATTAAAGGCCAGGTAATTCGAAATACATAATAATTGGAATCCAGCAAAATTCCAAGACCGAAACTCACAAGCAATACAACCAGTTTGTTGGCAGTTGTTGCCCATGAATACAGTTTTGCCATGTGCTCATCACGATAATTATTTTTCAGCAACTGATTGATTGTCGGATGAATAACAATTACGCCGAGATAATAAATCAGAAAAATGCCGAGAAATAAATACTGATATAACTCGGTATTTAAATACGCAAAGGCATCTTTCGGAAAAAAGAAAAAGAGCAATAGCGGAAGCCTTGTTATTACGCCAACCCATCGTAACATAATGCGTTTTCGTGCGGTTCGGCGAATAAATTCACTGAATAAAACGAGGAGAATATAAACGGCGATACTTATTACAAATAAAGCGGCAAGTTTAACCTCGCTCCCATGCATGGATTTCAGGAAAATAAATTCATTAAGCAGGATCCCTCCCATCACGGCACCCTCGAATACAGAGTACAGCAAATGTAACCAAAAACTTTTCTTTTCTTCTTTTAAAAGATGCGACCAAACGCCCATTGATTACTGATTTAAATTTGTTGCAAAGAAACGAAGAAAAATTGTGAAAGGGATTATTGAAAAAAATAAAAAAGGTCAGGCGTTTGCCTGACCTCACATAATTGTTTTCATAATTATTATTTTACTAAAAAAGATCTTTCATCTTTCTGAAAAATCCTTCATCTTCGGTACCGGCTTTGCCTTGTTTTTGCGGCTTCAGTGATTCTGCTTCCTGCAATTTTTCCATCAGTTTACGATCTTCTTTCGGCAAGTTTTTCGGAATAAAAATATTAACTTTCACTAATAAATCGCCTTTACCGTAGCCGTTAATATCAGGCACACCTTTGCTTCTTAATCGAAGAATTTTCCCACTCTGTGTTCCAGGTTCAATTTTCACTTTCACTTTACCGTCCAAAGTTGGAATGGTAGCAGTAGCTCCAATCACTGCATCAGGGATGCTGATAAAAAGATTATACAATAAATCATTTCCATCACGGATGAGATCAGGATGTTCGATTTCCTCAACAACAACGAGCAAATCTCCATTTATTCCACCTCTGCGTGCAGCATTTCCTTTTCCGGACACGGATAATTGAATGCCCTCTGACATCCCTGCTGGGATTTTTACTTCAACCACTTCTTCGTCGCGTACAATCCCTTCTCCATTGCATTTAGGACAACGTTCTTGAATAGTTTTACCGGTTCCGCTGCAAGTTCGACATGTTGTACGAGATTGCATTTGACCTAGAATGGTGTTTGTCACCTGTGTTTCAACACCGGAACCATGGCAAGTCGGACAAGTGCGAGATGAATTCCCGTTTTTCTCACCTGTACCGTGACATGCATCGCAAGACAGATATTTTTTAATTTTTATTTTTTTTGTTGTTCCGTTCGCAATTTCATCCATTGTCAATTTTACTTTGACACGGATATTGGAACCTTTATTGACACGTTGACGGGAGCCACCGCCGAAGCCACCTCCAAATCCGCCACCAAATCCGGCATCACCGAAAATGTCACCGAATTGGGAGAAAATATCTTCAAAACTCATTCCGCCGCCGCCAAACCCTCCGGCACCGTTTTTCACTCCGGCATGACCAAACTGATCGTATCGTTGACGTTTTTCGGAATCTCTTAAAACCTCATAAGCTTCCGCAGCTTCTTTAAATTTCTTCTCGGCTTCTTTGTCATCCGGATTTTTATCGGGATGATGTTGTATGGCTTTCTTGCGATACGCTTTTTTGATTTCTTCCTGCGAAGCTGATTTTGAAACCCCGAGTATATCGTAATAATCTCTTTTCTCCATATTATTCCCCCACAACAACTTTGCTGTATCTTAAAATTTGGTCCTTAATTTTATAACCTTTGGTGATAACGTCAACTACTTTACCTTTCATGCTTTCTTCTGGCGCCGGTATTTTTGTAACCGCTTCGTGCTCATCGGTATCAAAATCTTTCCCAACTGAATCCATCTCAGAAACGCCTTGTTGTCTCAAAAACCCAAGGAATTTTGAATGAATAAGCACCATTCCTTCTTTGACAGCATCAATATCTTCGGCATTTTGTGTGACCTCAATGGCACGCTCTAAATCATCAATAACAGGAAGCAAATTTTCAAAAATCTGTTTCCCTGCATTTTTTGAAAGCTCCATTTTTTCTTTCAACGTGCGTTTTCGATAGTTATCAAACTCAGCGGACAAACGGATATACTTTTCGCTCAACTCATCAACTCGCTCTTGTAACTCACGCAGTTGTTTGTCTTTTTTATTTTCCGTTTTCTTTTTTGGTTTTTTTGCACTATTCGATTTGGGTTTGGATGTTGCTTTCTTTTCTTCTTCCTTGCTGTCTTCTGCTTGTTCAACCTGTGCTTTATTCTCCAAAACCTCGTCTTTTTCTTTCACTTGCTTATTTGTATTGTTTTTCTCCATTTTTCTTAAAAATTCGATTGCGTTTTACTAAGCAAAATGCCTGCCAATTCGAAAAAAACGACAAGTTGGCAGGCATTATGCAATTCTGTCAAGAACTATTAATCGGTCTGAGATTTTAATGCTTTAATCTCTTCAATTAATTTTTCTAACTGTTTTTCTATTTTTCGTATTTCTTTGTCATATTTAGCATAATCATCATGTTCTTTAAGAATTTCAATCAGCTCAGTATATTCCTTTGTGAGTCTGAACAATTCAGTTAGAGGATCTTTCATGACATATTTATCTAATGTATTTGCCAATCGTTCACCGCGCAAATTTTTCGCAATAATAACTCCATTTTCGTCCAGCAAAAAGTTTGCAGGAATTCCACGAACATTATACAATCTCACATAAGGGGATTGCCAATACAATAAATCAGAAACCTGTGACCATGTCAAATTGTCTTTTTCAATTGCATCTAGCCAAGTTTTTTCATTTTTATCAAGCGAAACGCCATAGACATTAAACCCTTTTCCGATGGTAAATCGTTTGTCTTTGTAATTATTGTAAGTTTCAACCACAACAGGGTTTTCACGGCGACAAGGGCCACACCATCCTGCCCAAAAATCGAGCAATACAACTTCCCCTCTAAGTGAGGATAACAATACGGTATCGCCATCCGGATTTGGCAATTCAATTTCAGGAGCTAAATCTCCGATTTCAAAGCCAATTTTAGTTTCCTGTGCATTAAGCACAAAGGTGAAACTCATCAGCAGAAAAAGCAATGTTAGGTGTTTTGTTTTTTTCATAATATGATGTTTTTAGTCTAAGCGTTTAATTTGTGCGCCTATCTTGCTAAGTCGTTCATCAATACGTTCATAACCGCGGTCAATTTGTTCAACATTCTGGATAATACTTTCTCCGTCGGCAGATAATGCAGCAATTAAAAGTGCAACTCCAGCTCTTATATCCGGTGAGGACATTACGGTTCCTCTGAGTTTAACTTTATTATCCAGACCGATAACTGTAGCTCTGTGCGGATCGCAAAGAATAATTTGAGCCCCCATGTAAATCAACTTATCAACAAAGAACAAGCGAGATTCAAACATTTTCTGATGAATGAGCACAGATCCCTTTGCCTGAGCAGAAACTACCAAAAAGACACTAATTAAATCAGGAGTCAGTCCCGGCCAAATAGCATCGGAAATTGTCATGATAGATCCGTCAATAAAGGTTTCAATTTGATAATGATCCTGCGCAGGAATATGGATATCGTCACCGATTCGTTCCATTTTTATTCCCAACCGACTGAAAGTATCCGGTATTATTCCCAAATTGTCATAGGACACATTTTTGATTGTTAAATCGGAACCTGTCATGGCAGCTAAGCCAATAAATGAACCGACTTCAATCATATCTGGTAGCATTACGTGTGTCGTGCCACCAAGAGAGTTAACACCTTCAATGGTTAAAAGGTTCGATCCGACACCGGAAATTTTCGCACCCATTTGATTCAACATCTTGCAAAGCTGCTGAATATAAGGTTCACAGGCGGCATTATAAATGGTGGTTTCTCCTTCTGCCAAAACAGCAGCCATCACAATATTTGCGGTTCCGGTTACTGAGGCCTCATCCAAATGCATGTATGCTCCAGTCAGTCTTTCCGCTTTAAGCGAATAAAAGTTTTTACTAAAATTATACTCAAGTTTTGCACCCAGTTTTTGCAATCCGAGAAAATGCGTATCCAAACGTCGTCTTCCTATTTTATCGCCTCCGGGCATGGGCATAAAGGCTTCATGGAAACGAGCAATTAGTGGACCCAGCATCATAATGCTGCCACGCAGTTTCTGACTCATTTCAGCAAATGCTGGAGTTTGTAGTTGTTTTAAATCGACATCCTTTGCATTAAATTCGCACTCATGCCGATTTAAACGATTGGTTTTTACTCCGATAAATTCCAGTATTTCTATCAGATAGTTAACATCACGAATATCAGGAATGTTTTTGATAACAACGGTTTCTTCGGTTAGCAGCGTTGCACAAATGATCTGAAGTGCTTCGTTTTTTGCTCCTTGCGGAGTAATTTCACCGGACAATTTTTGTCCGCCTTGAACGTGAAAACTTGCCATTAATTTTTGTATTTTTTCTTAAAATGCTTTTTCTTGCCTTTAAAATTGCGCTTTTCAACTTTTGGTTTTGGTTGTTTCACATCTGAAAGTGACAAATTATCAGGAATTTCAACGGTTTCTTCGCTGATACGCTGAATATCTTCAAAAATACATTCATCATTTACAGTTTCTTTCTTCCAGTTAACATAACTGATTTTCATATGATTAGCCAGTTGCTCAATCAGCATATCTTTGGTCTCGCCTTCGAACTCATTCACTTTTGCAAGCATAAGCTGTAGATTTTTTCCATAATGCTTGTATTTGAATTTTTCGTTATTGTACGGAACTTTAGCAGGCTTTTCTTCGAGAAAATCTTTTTTTGGTAGCTGATAAGGCCAATCAATGTCAAGCTCAAAATCGGACATTACTGCAAGATGATCCCATAATTTATGCTTAAAATCCGGAACATCACGAAGATGTGGATTCATATTTCCCATCACGTTAATCAAGGCTTTTGCCATGCTGTTACGAAGTTCACGATCGTGTATGGTCTTTAAATGATCAACCATTTTTTGAATATGGCGTCCGTATTCCGGCAAACTAAGTTCCGGTCTTTGAGTATTATAATCCATTGTTAAATATTTTTAGCAAAACTAATGCTTTTTTAATTCCCTTTCAAATATATTATGAATTGTTAATCAATTAGTTTGAGTTTAGCAAATTTTAAAAGCAGGGTTTTTTCTCCGTGTTGCTCAAACTGCACAACGGCTTTGGTGTCGTCATTCGCTTCTTGCAAGCTCAGTATGACACCTTTTCCAAAGCGGGCATGTTTAACGATTTGTCCCTCAGCTAATGCACTACTATCCGTTGCATCTTCAACTTCAGGGCTTGCAGTTTGTTTTGCAATTGGTCGTAAGCGTCGGGTTTGCATTACAGTTTTTGCAGGAGATGGTTTATGTCTCAGTGTGGGCTTTTCCTTTTTCTCGAAAGATTTTGTGGCAGGCGGGTCATCAAACATAGTTTCAAATGGGTCGCTAGCAATGTGTGCTGTACTGCCTTCAAACTCAATGAATTCAGGATTAATATCCTTAATAAAACGGCTCGGATCATTGAATTGCACACTTCCGAATCGATATCTTGAACTGGCATGTGTGATAACAAGTTTTTCACGCGCCCGTGTCATGGCAACATAAAATAAGCGGCGCTCTTCTTCCAAATCAAACCGACTAAAGGTTGACATACGTCCGGGAAACAAATCTTCCTCAACCCCGGCAATATAAATATTATCAAACTCCAAGCCTTTGGCTGCATGAATTGTCATTAAACTGACTTTGGGTTCATTATCATCTTTCATTGTATCCTGAGTGCTCAGCAGGGCTACATTTTCCAGATAATCACCCAATTTAATCATCGTATTTTCATTTTCCTGCTTTTTCTCATCGGTATAATCCTGTATTCCGTTGATTAATTCCTGAACATTCTCAAACCGACTCACGCCTTCAGGGGATTTGTCGTTTAGCAAATCAAAATGGATTCCTGCAGTTTTCAGAATATCATTGGCCAAAACAACCGCCTCTGTTTCATCAACCTTACGTTGGAAGGAATTTATTAGCACTGCAAATTGCTGTATGCGATTTATTGTTGGTTTATTCAGCCCACTTTCTATAATGGTCGGACGGGTGATTAATTCCCAAATGCTGATTTCGTGTTTTGCTGCCGTATTCTCCAGCTTTTCAATGGTTTTAAGTCCGATTTTTCGTGACGGATAATTAATGATACGTTTAAGCGCTTCATTATCCTTTGGGTTAACAGTTAAGCGGAAATATGCCAATAGATCTTTAATTTCTTTCCGCTGATAAAATGATAAGCCGCCGTAAATTTTGTACTTAATATTCTTTTTCCGCAGCGCCTCTTCAAGCTGTCTCGATTGCGCATTGGTACGATAAAGAATGGCAAATTCATCAAGTAATTTATGCGTTTCATTTTGGGTAATAAAGATATCATCTGCAATAAACATTGCCTCTTCAGTATCGGTTGATGCCTGAAATACTTTAATCCGGATTCCCTCATCGTTTTTTGAGAAGATTTGCTTTTCTATTTGATTACGATTGCAGGAAATGAGCGAATTTGCTGCATCAACAATCGTTTTCGTAGAACGATAATTTTGCTCCAGTTTATAAACCTTATAATTTGGATAATCATTTCTGAAATTCAGGATATTTTCAATTCTTGCTCCACGGAAAGCGTAAATACTTTGTGCGTCATCTCCAACCACCGAAATATTTTTATGCACAGTAGCTAGATTTTTAAGAATGAGATATTGGGCATAATTTGTATCCTGATACTCATCCACCAGAATGTATTTAAATTGTTCCTGGTATTTTGCAAGCACATCCGGAAACTGACGAAACAAGATGTTTGTGTTCACCAACAAATCATCAAAATCCATTACGTTATCTCTACGGCACTGCTGACTGTAACGCTCATAAATTTCAATAAATGCGCCTTTTTGTCTTTTCTTATCCTGCTCAATTAAATCGGGTTTATTTCGATATGCCGCCGGGGTCATTAGATTATTCTTTGCCTTAGATATCCGACCTCGAATTTCATTAGGAGGATACTGTTTTGAATCTAATTTCATCCCCGTGATAATTTTCTTTATTAAGCTCTTACTATCAGCGGCATCATAAATTGTAAAATTGTGTGTGTATTTCAAATAAGGTGCTTCTTTACGTAAAATTCTGGCAAAAATCGAGTGAAAAGTCCCCATCCAAATACCCTCAGATTGAGTTCCAAGCATATGATGGATTCGGTTTTTCATTTCGGTTGCAGCCTTATTTGTAAAAGTGAGCGACAAAATACTGTTGGGAGACACGCCTTTTGCGAGCATATATGCAATGCGATATGTTAAGACACGTGTCTTCCCCGATCCTGCTCCTGCAATGATAAGCGAAGGCCCTTGGATATTTTTCACTGCTTTTTCTTGTGTCGGATTTAAGTCGCGTTTTAAAATTTCTTCCATAAAGACAAAGGTATTGCTTTTTTAATAGTTGGAAAAGTTTCTTAAATTGTAAATTATTTTTTATTTTTAAGACAACGAAAAAGCCATTAACTTTGTCTTTAGTTCGGGTGCTAATTTATAGATATTCAGGTTTTATTTTCTGATTTTAAATAGAAATATTATGAAAAGAATTATTTTAAGTCTTATCTTAACAGTGGTTGTATCAGCAACTTATGTGTTTTCTCAAGATAATAGTGAGCGGTCAACTGATCGATTCATTCTTGTAGATGATTTGTCAACTTTCTTTATGGAAAAAGAAAACTGCATTGAAATAAATCCATTTTATATTCAAAATTTCGACGAAAATGAGAGTTCAAAGCCGGTACATCTTGCCGTTAATGCAATAAAAGATGTAATAAAATTTGGAATTGCCAGTGGTTCAGAAGCACATTATCAACAACGGCGATGCTATATTCGCATGGAAAAGAGTAATTATCAGGAAAGCTTCTACAAAGCCCTTTTAGCAATGGACATTAAGTATGTGCTATTAAATGAGCAGAAACTTACGCTTCCTGAATTTTTCGAATTAACAATTAATCGCTAAATCAACAACTATGAAAGCTATTGCAACTAAAATAATAACAATTAGTATTCTGCTTCTGGTTTCAGGGACGATGAATTTATTTTCACAAATTGTCGCTCCAAATGCATCGTCATCCTTTTCAACTGATTACAGCACAAACTTCATGGATGCTGGCGGTGAAAATGACTTGGTTTATGTATTTTGTGGAAATCAAGATGAGAATGCCGTGGGTGAATTGCAAGTCAATGCATCGGGCTGCACCGTATCATGGTTCATGTTCGACGGTGTTAGTTATCAACCCATGGGTCTGGCAGGAAGTATAGCTACCGATCTGGAATCAGGTGGTTACATGGCGCAGGTTGATTGTGGTGGTGGCGATGTAAGCTGTCATCGTGCATGGGTTTGGGTAAACCAAGCTTTTGTAAATGTTGACCCAATAGAACCGGGATGCGTGGAATTTACGCTGCAAGGTGATGCCGCCGTTCTGGATAATGAATTTCAAATTCAGGATCCTCCGGGAACAAATTTTGAAATAGACGAAGAAACTGAAATTACAGTTTGTTTTTGGGCAGATCATACGTGGATATCTGACCTTGGCTTCTATTTAAAAGCACCGGGGCATGAATTGGATGAACCGGCTTACCCAATAAACAATGATGGAAATCATGCCGTAGTGGAATTATTACCTTCGGCTTCAGATTGGGGACCGGGGGCTTCACAAGGAAGCTGGACAGGAATACCCTGGAGTAACCTTGGATGCTCAGACCCAGCCGATGAAAACACAACCTGTCAAGCCGGAAACAATGTTGATAATTTCTGTTTTACAAGTAGTTTAGAAGACGAAAATCCCGTTTTCACTCCATGTGTCTGCGATTTACCAACACCACTAACAGGCATGTTCGCATCAGTTGGACCATGGGATGCTATTTATGGATCTATGGCAGGTGACGAAGGCTGGAACGTACAAATTTATGACTGTGAAAATATTGACGAAGGGAGTTTAAATCGCACGACAATTACTTTTTCCGGAGAAACAGAATGTGGCACAACCACCTTTTCTTACGATTCAGGAGATATTTCCGGCCTTCCGGGCTCAGCAATTGAAGACAATTCTTGTTCTGCAACAACTGCTTCATCATATATTGTTCCACCAATGGATCCTCCTGGCTCATACTCTGTAAGCTCAGAAATCACAAGTACTGTTTGGTCTTGTACAGGGTCTTCATTTTCTTCAACCAACTTAACACCTACTTTAACGCCCGGAACATCAGATTTCCCTGGAGAAACGTCAGATTTCTCACTAACAGTAACTGAAACAATTAATGTTCCTTCTTCCCCGACTTGTGTGCATACTGCAACTGAAACTTTCGTAACAACACCTTCAGATGCAACCATTACTCCAATCGCACCAAGATGCTACAATAGTAGTCCGGTTGAGGTTGAAGTTGCACATCCGGGTGGTGAGCTTTCTATTTCTGCATCAGCGGGTGCAAATGCATTAGTTGATGGAATTTTTAATCCTGAAAATGCGGGCTCAGGAACACATACAATTACTTATGAGATTACAGGCGCCTGTCCTGATATTGACCAAATTGATGTCATCGTTTATGAACACATTGTGATTGAAGATTTTGACAATCAAAACTGTGACGGCTCGAATGATAATTACAATATTACTTTTGATATTGTTAACGAAGAAGGCATTGGTACAGAATTCCAAGTCAACAGCGGAACAGGATTCAATACCTACAATAACAATTATGATGAGTGGTTTCCATCACCCTCAAGTTACAGTTTAACCGTCACAGACATGAATGGCTGTGACTCCTATATCCTTGAGGGATATCGCGATTGTGGCTGTGGTACTTTTGCTGGCACAATGGGTTCATTGGAAACTGTGAATCTCTGTCAAGGAGAGACAACCGGTATTGAGGTAACACACAATGGAAACCATATTGAAGATAGTGATGACATCTTTGAGTTCATTTTGCATGATGGCACAGCCTATCCGGCAGACGGAACGTCAATTCTTGCCCGCAGAAATGATACCGATTTTAGTTTTCAGGCAGGAACAATGAATTATGGACAAATTTATTATGTTTCTGCAATTTGTGGAAATGATGATGGACTAGGACATGTTGACAATTCTGATGGTTGTTACAGCCAAGCACCTGGAACCCCGGTTATTTGGAGACAAAACCCAATCGTTGATGTTCCTACCTTAGATCATGTTGTCTGTGGATTAGGTACTGAACTTGAAGGAAATATAATACCCGATGGAATGGTTGGTGCATGGTCGGCTACCGGCCCGGGAAGCTTTTTCCCCGTAGGTGGAAGTAGTTTAAATGATAATGAAATTTCAGTGAATGCCACTGATTATGGAACTTACACTTTCACTTGGTCAATTTCAAACGGACAGTGTACAGGCAGCGATGATGTTGAAGTCTCTTTTTATCAAACACCTGTCGCCTATGCCGGAAACGATACAACTGTCTGTGGGAGTGAACTTGAACTCAATGCAGTGCTAAGCAACTCCGGATCATCAGGAATGTGGTCAGGAAATGGAGTAAGCTTCAATCCTGCAAGCTCAGAAAATGCACTTGCCAGCTTAAATTCCGGACAATATGGCACTTATGTTTTAACTTGGACAGAAAATCTAGCCTCTTGTTCCGATCAAGATTATATGTCAATCACTTTTGTGGAAAACCCACAACCAAATATGATTAATACTGTGGACACTGTTTGTGGTGTTGAAGGATTAATAAGTGTCAACAATACAAACTTTGAGGGCATATGGCAAGCATTTGACATGCTTGGAAATCCGGTTAGCGTTAATTACGATCCTAGCTCTACATCACCTACAGCAACAGTGTTTATTAATAATTATACAGGAAATTACAGAACCCTCGAGTTTGTTTGGACAGAAACAAATACTGAATATGGAATTGTCTGCCAAAACACAGCAAGTGTTCAAATGACTTTTGCGAAAGTCCCGAATGCCTTTGTTGGCGACGACAATTACGATGAAGTCTGTGGAAACACCTATACTTTCCATGCAGATACAACCGCCACAGGTTGGGCAAACATGTATTGGCAAGGTAAAGAGGGGATTGATTATTCTTTCGATGACAGATATATTCCCAATGCAACTGTAACCATTAACCCATTATCATCCTTTGGAGATTCTGCGTATGTACAAATTCCTTTCCAATGGGTAGTATCTTCTGGCGGAGGATGTTCTGATATTGATACTATGTGGGTAACTTTCTATAAACAGCCAGTTGCGAATGCAGGGCTTGATGATAGTATCTG
>JAQIBY010000142.1 GCA_027858835.1 Bacteroidales bacterium
GGAGTGGCGGCGGTTCCATGACCCTGAATTGTATGTTCCGCTTCCCGGAAATTTATAAAACCGGTGTTGCCATTGCTTTTGTCAGCAACCAAAAATTTTATGATTCTTTTTACCAGGAACGGTATATGGGGCTGGTTGAAGACAATGTCTTGTCCTGAAATAGGTTGACAAAAAACAAGATAAATTGTCAACTTAAAACAGGATTAAAATGGAAAAAGTAAACTATTATTCGGACGAATTTAAAAAATCCGTTGTGAAAGAAGTTTTGGTTGGCCATATTAGTAAAGACGAAGCTCGTCGACGATATGGTATAAAAGGGAAATCAGCAGTATTAAATTGGATTCGTAAATTTGCTCCATCAGAAAGTCAAGAGATGAAAAAGACACGTTTACCAAAATTCAAAGAAACCACACAATTGGAAGCTGAAAACAAAAGACTCCGCGAGGAGCTGGAGTTAGAGCGCTTACGAGTATTATCTTTAAATGTAATGATTGATTTGGCAGAAGAACACTTTAAAGTTCCAATAAGAAAAAAGTCTGGTGCCAAACAGTCGAAGAGTTAGCCTGCTCACAAAAACAACAGGGTATAGATACTCTTTGTGAGCTGTTTGGCAAAACACGTCAGGCTTATTATAAGAAGAAAAAAGCAACATTTAAAGAACGAATTATAGATGATTTAATAATCACTTTGGTAATGAAAATACGCGAAAGACAAAAGCGAATAGGTGGGCGGAAATTATTAGGAATGATTAGTTCGCTAATACCGGCAAATGAACAGATTGGCAGAGATGCTTTTTTTGATTTGCTTCGACGCAATGGAATGTTGGTACGCAAACGAAGAACCAGAGCATATACAACAAACTCATTTCATTGGCTGCGTAAATATCCCAATCTGATAAAAGGATTTATTCCAAATAAATCAAATCTACTTTGGGTAAGCGATATCACATATATTAAAACAGATGCTGGTTTTGTTTATCTTTATTTGATTACAGATGCTTATTCTCGCAAAATAGTTGGGTGGCATTTGTCTGAGACAATGGAAGCGCAGAATGCGCTGGAGGCTCTTTATATGGCATTAAGTCAGCTTACGGTAGATGCTAAAGATCTTATTCATCACTCTGATCGTGGCGTACAATATTGCAGTTCAAAATATGTGGGTTGTTTACAAAAACATAATATCAGCATTAGTATGACCGAAAATGGAGATCCTTATGAAAATGCAATGGCAGAAAGAGTGAATGGAATATTAAAAACAGAATGGTTGTACGATATGAAGCTTAAAAACAGTGCTGAAGCATATGATGCTGTGAAGGAGATTATTAATATTTATAATTCTGAACGTCCACATTCCAGTATTGAAATGTTAACTCCAAATCAAGCACACCAAAGGACTGGTGAATTGAAAAAGCTTTGGAAAACATATAAGCGAAAAAAACAAATTGAAATCTTGGTAGAAATTTAAAAATTAGTAATTTTGAAATCAGCAGAACACATCAACGGCGATTCTTTGAACCGGAGATTACATCAGACAGACGGGGCGTTGAGCCCCTACCGTCTGAAGCAGAACTATCTTCAGGCTCATCATTACCCGGTGATTAAATTTTGTCAACTCAATTCAGGATTAAAAAAAAACTGTCAACTTTTTTTAGGACGAGACAAAATTCAGAAACTCAAACTGCACACCACATACTTGTTTGATTCGTTTCCAAACCCCAGTCGCTACTGAAAAAATGTCAAATGCATCCAGACTGAAGAAGGTGAATTCCTCCGGGGATCATATAAAATTTCAAACTCAAACTGCACAGCCATTGTGCAGATTGATTTGCATTGTCCACGATCCGTCACCTTGTTTTCAAATTCCAATCTCATTTGTATTTGGTAATGAGCTTTAAAACTTAAATTATTTATGCTGTTTGAAGTTTAGGTTTAACATATCTCTTAATTTTTGATACTGTATTTTTATTCAGGTTACAAATCTTACTTACGTGAGAGCCTTTATACCCTTGTTCCAACAAATCCAATGCTTGTTTATGTTTTTGTAAAAAATCAATTGTTGTTTCAGTTCCACGTTGTTTTCGATTTTTATACTTGCCCAGTGTTTTGGCTATTTCAATACCTTCCATCTGGCGTTCGTGCCGTATTTCATTCTCTATCTCTGAAAAACTCCTCATTACCGAAATCATCATTTTAATCGTATAATTCATTTTACCATCCACGAGGGTTCTCATTCCAAGATTTTCTCTGTATAGTGATACTCCATGTGAATGAAAAAACTCTATTACATTTAATAAATCACGGAGGTTACGCGCTAATCTATCAATAGAGTGAATGGAGATTTCATCAATTTTCTCTTGTACTACATACTCCTTAATATACTTCCCGTATTTCCTGTCAAAGAGAGGAATAGTACCACTGCAAACATCTTCAAATATGTATGTATACATTTCATTGTTTTGTTGCCCCGCTCACGCGCGTTTAAAACGCGTGCCGTTAACCCATTTCAAGACCAGTTTTAAAAGAAAACATCTGCTCGTATGTCGCCCTGGTATTACATATCACGCATTATAAAATCACGATAGCTAAGTTAGATAAACCAATATTTATTTTGACTGCAAATCCATTTTGTTTAACCGTCAATCCATTTTGTTTATCTTAAAAAGGAAAAAGATTCTAAATTTAAAAAATTACGAGGTGTAGCTAGTGATACGATGACTTTGAGTTCATCGTATCACTATATAATTAATAAATCAGCAAATCAATCTACAGCTCCACAACAGTAATGCCATGTCCTCCCCTTTCAATATGCTCATCATAATATCGAGCTACATCTTTATTTGCCCTTAAATATTCCTGAATAACTTGTCGTAAAGCACCGGTACCTTTCCCGTGCAGAATATGTATCTGATGTGCTCCAAACATGAGTGCATCATCAAGAAATCGGTTGATTTGGATAAGAGCTTCGTCTGCTCGCATTCCGCGAACATCGATATTAGGATTAAAATTAACTGATTTTTCTGATATATTCTGAAAGATATTACTGCTTGATGTTTCGGCCGA
>JAQIBY010000156.1 GCA_027858835.1 Bacteroidales bacterium
GTTTGGTTTATATTTCCCTAAATCCATATTCTTAGGTTTTACGTTTATACTTCATCTTCACGTTCCGTGTATGGTGTCGTTGCATCTCGCAGGGTGCTATGCACTATACATAATTACTGCACTTTCGTGTTTTATTCTCTGCAGACTGGTCTTTTACAATCGAATAATCATGCGTAAAGCCTTCTGACAAATGACACCGAGCTACTCTATTATCTTCAGCATCCACACAATCAAAAAGCGTGTTTAATTTAACACAAGATACAAAGATAAACAATTCTAGTTCATGAATAAAATTGGGGAAAAGGTTTTGGGAGGGGTAGCGGTAACGTATTAATTGTATGCTGCTTTGCACTCCACCGCTGATAACTGTTCCCAGTTTAAGATAATCAAAATAACTCTTTGATAAAAGCGCTTTGCCACGGCATGAAATTTACACGCTGTTAGCATAGCCTATGGACTTTATTCAATTCTTACATATTTTATCTTTGAATCGTGAGGGTCAGTCCCATTTACACCCAATGCTATGGTGTTTTCATCAATGAAGACAACTTTATATTCACTTGTCGAAGATAAATCATAGATGGAAAACAATTCACTACCAAGCCTCTTCTCTATTAACCTAAACTCAAAATTTGAAATTCGACTAATCTCAGTCACCCAAACATTATTAGTCTCAACAAACATGCGAACATATTTATTATCATTCATTTTGATTACTCTTGCAGTTAAATTTCCATCCGATTCTTTTCTTATTTCAAGTTGTATTCCATCAAACATTGGGCGTCCTTTTAACTCCCAAATTCCCAAAAAATTATCTATTGGAGTTTTACTTAGTTTACTTTCATTACAACTTGTCAATAATAACCCAGCCAAAAGCAAAATCCAAATCGGGAAAAAGATTGATTTCAATTTATTTATTTCCATATCTCCTAGAAATGTTTTATTTCATTCATAAAGCATGACAACTCATCTATCTAACATTCCGCTTACAAAATTTATTTTTGTAAGCATTTATAAATAAATTAGCTTATTTCTCCCGAAAGATAGCACAAATTATGTAAAAAACAGGGAAAATTGTTGGTTTTTTACAATCCTTATTCAGCTTGGTCAAGTTCAGTAAAGAGTGTTTCGATTTTAGAAACTATTCTTTCTTGTTCTTTGAGTGGGGGCAATGGGAGCGGTAATTGAGAAAACTTTGTGGCTGATAAATCGGCAGGAGTTACCCAAGGAATTTGATTACCCCAAAACTCTTTATTTCGAGTTAAAGGCGTACCTCCACTTTGACAATCCCAATTTCGCTAATTGTTGTCATATCCACCCTGCCGGTAAAATATATGTTTGTTTACCTTTCTCCATTTTCAATTTCTGCAATATTTTGGATTAGTTCCATAATAATCTCAGTAGCCTCTTCACCTGAGCCATAGGGCAAGGCGCTTTCAATGCCCTCTGTTAAACCTTCATTTTTCAGTAGATTGGCACATTCCTCTTTCAAATAGCTTTTTACTATTTCATTTGCACTCTTTATATTTTCTAGAAGTTCAGTGCAATTGTCAAATATGTAAATGATATCTTCAAAATCATGACTTTGTCGTAAATCATTACCTCCACGTCCTTTATGAGCTTCAAATTTTGCTGCTAAATAATATTCAGGTTGAAACACAAATATTTCAGTTCCATTTGGAAGCGTTTTTGAAATTTTATTTTCAATGCCTTCATCGTACCATTTATTGCTAAATCCAAGTACATCTGAATCAGACGGCATAACATCTACCAAAATATCCTGATAAATCCACCTACAAATTGGAGCTCCTTTTGATGTGTCATTTGCAAAACCTAAAGCTCTTAAATCATCTTCTAATTTTGCATGAGCCGTTTTTGAACGTAACTCAATTACACAATCAACATCAAGCGTTGGTCTGATGTCGGATAATTCAGGATTACTTGCGTACAATTCAGCAACAGCACCTCCTACAAATATCATATCGTCTTTTAAATCACCTAAACCTAAGGCTACGGCTTGTAGCATTTCAATATTTGCACTAGGCATGCTTTAATCGTTTTACAAGTTCTTCTTTTGCAATATTTATTTCTCTAACTCTTCCTACACGAATAGTGTCAACTATAACTAATAGTTCATAGAATAATTTATCTTCTTGTACTATCTGTGGAATGGATTTAAAAAGTGGCTCAATGGCTTGTCCTCTGTGAGTTCCTTTTGCACTTGCCCATACATATACATCACTACCACTTGATATGTGTTCGTTAATTGGTGATGCAGAATGAGCTGTTGGAATTCCTTTTACGATTGCCCCAGGTTCAGTAGGAAATACATATTTTAACCCGTAAACCAAAAATTCCATGAAAGAATTAACATTAACCTTTCGTTTCTTAGAATCAATTAAGCCTGCGATTTTACATCTATTCAATACTTCAGATATTTCAGATGGACTGATTTTTAGCGCATGAGCCAAATCAGAGTTATACCAATCATCGTGCTTTAGTGCAATGATTTTTAACAGTACTACAATATCTTGGGGACGCATCCCATTGTGTTTTTTCATCTTATTTATTTTCAATTCGCGATTCGCGAATTACAAACAGTCAAATATATAAAATTAAATCGAGAATAGCTTTTTTGAATACAATTCAATTGCAGTTAACTTTCCGTATCCTATTTTTTCTTTGCAAACACAGCCTGTATCAACATTAATAACTTGCTGTTTGTCTTCAATTTGCTTTTTACAAAAATCAACTGTTATTGGTCTATGCCCATGAATAATGGTTTTATTCGACAATAATGGATTCAAATATGCATTTTGACTTTTCCAGACCATTGAATAAGTGTCATTAAATGGATTAAGTATTTTATCATTAAATCCTGCATGAACAAACAAGAATTTTTCAAATGAATAATAATTCTTCAGATTTTTAAAGAATTCAAGGTATTTGAGAGTAATGTCAGTTATAGAATCAATTCCGAAACTATTTAATGTTTCTAAGCCTCCATTTTGAATCCATTTTGACTTATTCTTTTCATCTTCAAAAGTTTCAAGAAGCAATACCTCATGATTTCCTTTTAGCAGAACTACATCAAATCTTTGTGCTTGTAATTCAATGATATAATCAATTACTTCTTTGCTTTTATCTCCACGGTCAATATAGTCTCCTAACAAAACAAGTTTATCATTTTCGGTAAGTTGAATTTGGTTTTCAACTAATTCTTGCAGAGAATCAAAACATCCATGAATATCACCAATAGCAAAGAGACGTTTCATATTAGCAGTGTTTTGAGCGATGGCAATAATTGCACTCTTTTGTAAATTATGGTTTGAGGGTTAGCAAGTGTGATTTGCAAATGTGCGCAATGTGCGTGGGCTTCCCCAACTGTCCCGAAGGGCAGAAGCTGGCTGGCAAAAACTAATTTTTTCTTGCACCAACTTTCAATCAATGAGACAATATTTTCAATCCGTTTTTTCAAATTTTATTATCAGGTTTCAATGTTCGTTTCGGTCTCCCAGCCTTGCATTCAACTTTTATCTAACATTCCGATTAAAAAATTTATTATTGCATGCATTTATAATCGAGTTCGCCTGTTTTCTCCCGAAAGATAGCACATATTATGTAAAAAACAGGGGAAATTGTTGGTTTTTTGAATTGCCGCATTTAGCAATACAGATTCGATGACTTACAGCACACTGATAGAGTGAATGCATACGGCATTGTCGTAGAATCCATAAATTTTTCTCAGGTTTAACCAGACGAATGATATTTGAGTTTCCCTTTTTTTATCCTTCTATTTGCTTATATCTTGTTTCAAGTACTGCTTTATAAGCTGTCTTCAGATTCTTTGACAGGAATGATTTATCTATCCATTCGAATGCGCTTGATTTATGATTTATCATGCGATTGAAGCTTCCCTTGATTTGCTTAGGAGTCAATCCCAGTTCGACTCCAAAACGTTCAAAATGCTCGCGTTTTAACTTTTTCTTCTTTCCACCTAATGTCAATGCTAGCTCTTCATCATCTTCCGGAAATACAATTGCCACATTTAGCAAATCATATGCAGGCGACAAGACCCAACCGGAAGGATTTTTAATCATAGAAAAATTCTTCAGGTGCATGTCATTATTTCCAGTTAAAAAAGCGAAAATAGCTAAGTCAAAATAAAAGGTTTTGTCAAGCAAAGTATTCCTTGAATAGTTGTCCAATGCTTTTCCGACTTTCTCCATGGAGCTTTTATACTTATCAAATGCTTCTGTAATTTGAAACATATCAATCATGTGTATTTTTTCTCCATTTTCTTTTCGGTCAATTCGTTTCGTTATGTAGGACAGTTCCCCGGATGATAATCGAATCAATGATGATGGGACAACTCGAATTCCAAAAGATTCTGCCATTCGCATTGTTAAATGTTCATTTGCAGGCATTTCAAGAAATTTATCGGAGGGTGGTTTGAAAATATACTGACCTCCTAATGCTCCAACCACAGTTAGTCTTGTATCTGAATTTTCTTTTGTAGCCTTGATTAATGACATAGATAGTTTTGGCTGAACACCCGGCACAGCAATACTTCGCTGGATGATATTTTTCGCAAGCTCATCCATCTCATCAAGCGAATAGTTAATTTTAGGAGGTGCTGGTGTCCCAAAAAATTCCATTGAACATTTTCGGTGAAATTCCAATCCGCCTTCAACTTCTTCGTAACAATATAAACATCTATGTTTCATTATCTTATTTTATTGCCTACCGATCAGACTGGCAGGGTTTCACACTCACCGCTCCGATACAATCCTGACAACAGGCCAGAAGCAATCCCATGCGATCATTTTTATTAATTCTCCAGTTTTCAGAAGCAATATCAAGCAACCAACCTTCCGGAATTAATCCTTCAAAAAAAGGGAAAAGTCGTTTCTCAGTATATGGCATATTTCTAACCGGCATGGTAAACGTAATGAAGTCATTCGGATGATCTTCTACGTACTGCTTGTCATACTGAAATACATATTCTCCATCATTTGTTTCCGTAATGACACCAGCCAAACACGCTTTATAAAACACCTTTCCTTGTCTCATTTTTTCAATTCTTTACTGTTAACAGGAGCTAATTCATGCCCAAACATGTTAAGCACTAAGTTGACCTTATCCATATTCATATTTGTTTTACCTTGTTCGATTTTTCGTACAACAGTTAGTGCAACTCCTGCACGATCCGCAAACTCTTCCTGAGTCAGATTAACTTCTTTTCTTCGTGCTTTAACAAAGGCTGCTAATTGTTTCATTATATGTATTTAGATATAATTTTAAGCAAATATAACAAATTATATGCAATAAAATATAAATTTATTTATTAAACTATTTTTATATGCTATTACATATAGCACAAGTTTGATAAAAGCACTTCTTTCAGTCGGGGAATTTTAAAAACAGGATTTGGGTAACCAATGTACAAAACAAGAAAAAACATTATAGAAAAATATAAACAATACTTACTCACAAGCAATCATCCGATACTCTGAAATTTTTACAGAAACTTTTTGTCCGACCGACAGATTTAAATCCGTTTTAACCAATGCATACAAGCGAATTGTTTCTAACTGTACAACCAGCATTTCACCGCTTTGATCATTAAACATGTCAAACAAAACTCCCTGATGATTTGCTTCATCCGGTGAAACACTCACGGCCTCTGGAGCAATCATAATCCGCAGTTTGTCTTTGTGTTGTAAATCCTCAGGTACAGAAAACCGAATATCATCTGACAGATTGATTTCCACTTGATGCGCTGTATTTTCAATTTCAAAATAATTTCTCACCCCGGTAAATGCAGCAATAAACGCATTCGCAGGATGATTAAAGACAGCTTGTGTTTCCCCGGACTGTATCAATTTACCCTGATGCAAAACTCCAAGTTTATTAGACAAAGCCAAAGCAAGCTGATAATCATGGGTTACATGGATAAAAGTTTGCCCTTCTCGATTAAGCTTTCTCAATAAACTTTGCAATTGAAATTTGTAATGCTGATCAAGAGATCGCATGGGCTCATCAAGCAAAATAATATCCGGTTTCATAGCAAGGGTTCGAGCCAGAACAACCCGCTGTACTTCACCACCAGATAGGCTGCCGGAATATCTCGACAACAAGCTTTCAACGCCACAAGTTTCAGCAAGTTTTCGAACTTCTTGATTTCGTTTTGCTTTACTCAAATGATTTAAGGGATAAGCAATATTTTCATTGACCGTTTTATGCGGAAAAATGGAATCGCCCTGAAACATGATTCCGAATTTTCGTTCGGACATGGATTGTTTTGTGATATCCCTGTCACGGAATAAGATTGTACCGGAGTCGACTTTTGTAATCCCGGCAATTAAATCAAGCAACATGGATTTTCCTGCACCGGACTGTCCCAGAATCACATAATAATCTCCGGGATGTATCTCGAGAGAAATATCCGAAAGCGAAAAATCGCCAAGCGTTTTATTGATTTGCCGTATGCTTAACATGTTTTGGTTTTGCAAAATATCGTAATAAATAAAAAATCACCAGTGCGACAATAATGAACAGCACAGCAACAGGGCGTGTATATTTTAATCCGTAACTTGTAAAGCGCTCAAAAATCATAACAGGAGTTGTCATGGGATGATAAGCAATGATTACAACCGCTCCGAACTCACTCATTCCCCGTGCAAACATCATAATTAAACCGGACAAAACGCCACGCCATGCAAGCGGCAATGAGACGGTAAAAAAACAACGAAACGGCGACGCACCAAGATTTCTTGCTGTCAACTCAAGGCGTTTAGGAACCGCAGTAAAGGCATCGCGAGCAGCATTAATCAGAAACGGGATACTAACAAAAGCCATTGCCAATCCGATTCCGAGCGGGCTTCCCACAAAACTCAAACCAAGCGATTCAGCCATTTGACCGAGCACGGTATCCCGTGAAACAAATCCCAGCAAAGCAATTCCGGCAGCAGTATGAGGAATCACAATCGGCAAATCAATCAATGCCTGCAAAAATGTTTTACCGACAAATTGTTTTCGTGCCAATAACCATGAAAAAGGAATGGCAGCCACTGCAAAAAACATTGTGGAAAGTGCAGCACTCAACAAGGTCACTTTAATGCTGGATTGTACTTCGGGCTCTCTGACGGTTTCCATCATTGCGGGAAATTCCGTATGCAAGAACATAGAAATCAAAGGAGCCACAATGAATAACAACACCAAAGCGCCCAATAAAGCAAACAATGCATTAAAACCTATATTGGTATATTTCGGCATTATTTATTCGCCAAATTTCTGTATTCAATTTTAGAAACCGATTTAACCGCTCTGTCAGAGAAAAAATCAGAAGGAACAAACAAACGGAATTTACCGCCATTTACATCTCCCCTATCATTTAACATCACCTCAGATTGATCATTTCTGTTCATGATTTCCGAGAAAGAAAACACAGCTCGATATCCGTCCACGGAGGCAATGATAAAAATTCCGTGTTTTAAAGCTTCAACATCGTAAGGATAATCCATTGCAATTACATCTTTCAGCCATTTCCCTTCGAAATCAGTAATACCATGTATTCCACGCCCTCTGCCATAAAATGTGTTTTTAACAAGATGTGTTGTGAGCTCATCATCAAAAACTTTGATTTCACGAGTGAATTCTCCGGCATTGTACAATTCAAATGATTCTGCAAACAAGGGTTCTGTTTCAGGAAATTCAGGAAATTCTCCCGTACAGGAATGCACACTAATTTTTGTCGGATTTTCAATCATGCGATCAGTAAATAAATCCAATGCAGGAATTAGCTGAGTTTTCTCAGGCAAAGGCCATTGATCTTTTGTTTTTGATGGCACAATTGGGTTAACCGCATTTGCAATGATTATCTGATGCTGATTGGCAGCATAATAAATTTCTCCCCATGAAAAGACAGCAAAATCGCCTTCCGCATTCTCTATGGTAACATACAAATCAATAATTGGAGAATAATCTGCTTCATTTGCTTTATCCACTTTAATTTCATTCAGAATATCATATAATGATACGCCGTGAAATTCATAAGCACCAACAAATTCGCCACCTTCTTCAGTAAATCGAGTGTTTTTAAACAAAACCGAACGTACCGGAAATTCAGATAAATCCAAACTCATTTCACTTGCGACTTCGCCACCAATTTGAATCGTAAAATCGCTTTCAAGTTGTTTTTGCGGAGCATCATCATAAAAGTCGTTAGTTTCAATTGTGTCATTATTTACGTTTACGATTTCCTCACTTTCTTGAGGCGTTTGACAGGCAAAAAACATAGCTGCAAGCAATAATAACGTGATTTTTTTCATAATATTCAATCGTTTAAATTTAGTTGTTTCAAGGTATTTTCATCCGGAAAAATTGGTTCCTGCCCAAGATTTTCCAAAATTTTCATTCCCTTTTCGGGATGCAGTAAAAATGCCAAAAAATCTTCAGCAAGCGAAAGATTTTCAGCGTTTTTTGGTATCGTCAGCGAATAAACCATCGCTTCTGCAATCATTTTCACAGAATCTCCGGGTTGGTTTCCATGAATAAATGTTGTAGAATTTGCATACCAATCGTTTAACTCAGGCTTTGCAAGATTTATGGAATCCGATAAGTTGATAAACTTCAAATCGTGTTGAACGGCAACGGATTTGTAAATAAAAATGTAATCAATTGCATGAGCTTCAAGCAATCCGAGCAAATCGGTTTCTTTCGGACGCATATATGCTTTGTCTTTTTCAAGCAGTTCGACCACTTGTGAATTTCCGCTTCGCATTGCCTCCAGCTGCAAAACCAAAACTGTCCGATATCCGCATGGATCAGCATGAGGATTCGATCGTCCGTAAATAATATCCTCATCAGCCAAAATTTTCCTCCAATTATGTTGAGAAATTTTATCGCTTTGGCGGGATTTATCCATAAAGGCAATCACCATTTCATTTCTGGCAAAAGGCAAATTCCAAGATGCATAATCGGGAATAAGAAATTCATCAATTACACGAACATCTGCGGAAGCCATAATGTCACAATTTCGATTTAACTCCGTAATTTTCCGTGCACAATCGACAGAACCGGCTGCCTCAAGCAGAACTTCAATGTCCGGATTTTCCTTTAAATATGCTGTCTTTATTTCCTGAAAAGGGACAGATAAACTACCGGCATGAAAAATCACGATTTGATTCTCCTCCTTATTGCGATTGCATGAATTACATATTATCAATAGAAAAACAGCAAGCCCAATACTTAAATAAACATGGTTTCTTTTCATTTTAACAATTCGATTTTTACAGCAGTTAATTTAAAGGGTGCGATTTTAGAATACGGATCTAAATCGGATCTTGTCAGACGATTCACTCGTGCCTCAGCAAAATGCCATGGCATAAACAACTCACCCACAGCCACTTCATCTGTTAACTTTGCAAAAGTCTCCAATTCGCCTCTGCTGTTTGCCAATCGCACTTTATCGTGATTTTTTATTCCAAGCCGATCTGCATCCACAAAATTGATAAGCACATAGGATTCATCTGCAAAGGCATTCAACGAATCATTTTTTCGTGACATGGTGGCAGAATGATATTGATACAAAATCCGCCCTGAGTTCAGAATATAAGGATGTTCTTTGTCGGGTTGTTCGCTACTTTCCACATGCTCAACAGGGAAAAGTTTTGCCAAGCCATTGGGGGTATTAAATTTATCGAGAAACAAGGTGCTTGTTCCCGGATGATTTTCGTCCGGACAAGGCCATTGAACTCCCTGTCTTTCAATACGATCGTAAGAAATTCCTCGCATGATGGGAGCAGCCTGAGCTATTTCATCAAAAATTGCTTTTGCAGATTGGTAGTTTCCGATTGGTTTGCCCATTGCATTTGCGATGTCAAGAATAATTTTCCAATCTTCACGTGCTTCACCGGGCGCATCAACTGCTTTTCGCACCCTCAGCACACGACGGTCTGAATTCACAAATGTTCCATCTTTTTCAGCAAAGGATGCAGCGGGCAAAATCACATCAGCAAAGGCTGTTGTTTCCGTATGGAAAATATCCTGCACAACCAGAAAATCAAGTTTTTCAATGGCTTTTTGGGTGTGATTCAAATCGGGATCAGTAACCATAGGATTTTCCCCCATAATAAACAATCCCTTAATGTCTCCGTGATATGCTGCGTGCATAATTTCGACAGTTGTCAGTCCGTTTTCTCCGGAAAGCGATTCGTAATCGGTATTCCATAATTTTGCAATACGCTTTCGGTTTTCGTCGTCACCTATCGGGATATATCCGGGATAGACTACGGGAGAAACTCCCACATCTGTTGCTCCCTGCACATTATTTTGTCCGCGCGGCGGATCAATTCCACAACGCTCCCGCCCGATTTGTCCGCTAATCAGCATCATATTAATAAGCGAAAAGACATTGTTTGTTCCCGAGGTTTGCTGACTCATTCCCATTCCTGTGGCAATCATTGCAGTTTCTGCTCCGGCGTAAATTTGCGCAGCCTGAATGATTTTATCCGCAGGCACATTGGTGATTTTTTCTGTGTATTCGGGGGTATATTTTTCTACAAGTTGTTTGAGCTCCTCAAATGCATTCATGCCACCGTCAAGCCTGGTTTCGATGAATTTTCTATCAATCATGTCATCTTTAATAATCTGACGAATGATTCCGTTCAAGAGCGCAACATCTGTTCCGATGCGTTGTTGCAACCAAAGGGTGGCATATTTTACCAAAGGAGTCCATTTCGGATCGCAAACAATAATTTTTTGTCCTTTTTTTGCACCGGATTTCACATAAGTTGCCGTGATGGGATGTGTTTCAATGATATTATTTCCCGTAACAAAAAGACAATCCGTGGTTTCAAAATCTTCTATAGAATTACTGCCCGCTCCGTCGCCAATGGATCTCAGCATTGCCGTAACGGTTGATGCATGACACAAACGTGTGCAATAATCCAAATTATTACTCCCAAATGCCATGCGGACAAATTTTTGAAAAATATAATTATCCTCATTTGTGCATTTTGCAGATGCATATCCTGCCAAAGCCTTATTTCCATGGTTTTGAATAATTCCATTAAATTTTCCGGCAATTAAGCGTATGGTTTCATCCCAGGAAGCTTTACGAAACTCCCCATTTTCTTTAATTAATGGATGTGTCAGACGCTTTTTACTGCTGACAAAATCGTATCCAAAACGACCTTTAATGCAAAGTCTTCCGTCGTTTGGCAACACGCCTTCAACTCCGTCAGAACGTAAGATTTTACTATCCTTCACGGACAATTCTATCTGACAACCCACACCACAATATGGACATGTGGTTTTGACCTTTTTTTCTAGCGTATCTAATTTTATTTCATCGCGATGCGGCTTCTCAACCAAAGCCCCGGTAGGACAGATTTGCACACATTCTCCGCAGCCGTCACATTCCGATTCATTCCACACCCCACTACCTGCAACAATATAGGATGTCAGCCCTCTTTCGGCATAAGACAAAATATTTTTCCCCTGCACTTCATCACAGCCTTTGATACACCTGAAACATTTTATGCATTTTGACGCATCGTAAGTGAGCACCGGAGACGAATCATCTAAAGGAGTTGGAATCATCGATCGGATATCGGGAATTGAGCGTTTTGCTTCGGTTTCGATATCATATTTTTCTGCCAATTCCATTACTTCATCCCGGTAGGTGCCGTCATTTTCAGGATTATATTCTGTTAATAAATACTCCAGCGTATGTTTTCGTGCCGCTTCGGTTCCCTTATCAAAAGCAATAACTTTCAAGCCATCGCTCGCAGGAACGGTACATGACATAACGAGTCCTTTTTGCCCCTCGATTTTGACCGCGCAAAGGCGACATGCCCCTGTGGGAGTGAGTTTTTTGTGATAACAGAGGTGAGGAATTTCAATTTGATTTTCTAATGCAACCTGCAACAGATTTTTCCCGACCTCGGTTTGAATGGTTTTATTATCAATCTGAATTTGAATTTGCTTTGTCATGATGATTAGATTTTGTCTTTGAGATGTTGATTAAAGCTAGAAATTGGAATAATCGGAGATGCTCCGAGTGGGCAAAGTGAGTTTGCCGCAATGTATTCTGCTTCAGATTGCATTTTTTGAAGTCGAACATACACTGCATCTTTATCAAGCGATTTTATTTCATGAGCCATTAATGCAAGCTGAGCCGTTCCCACCCGACATGGAATACATTTCCCACAAGATTCATGTTTGAAAAACTCCATAATATCCGCCATGAAATCCAACAAATTTCGAGTTTCATTCAGCACCATTATTGCTCCGCTTCCAAAAACTCCTCCAACTTTTTTCATACTATCGTAGCAAAGGGAAATATCGAGATGCTCGTCAGAAACAAAACTTCCGGCTGCCCCTCCGACTAATATTGCTTTTACAGGGATATCATCTTTCATGCCGCCGGCAATTTCAATTAATTCGCGCAAGCTGACTCCCATTTCAGTTTCATAATTTCCGGGTCGATTCAAATCACCACTGATGCTAAAAATTTTCGTTCCCGGAGAATTTTCCGTTCCGTACTGGCGATACATATCCGCGCCATTTTCAATAATAAATGGCATGTGCGCAAATGTTTCCACATTATGGACGAGAGTTGGTTTTTGCCATAATCCGTGTTGAGCAGGAAAGGGAGGTTTTATTCTCGGATAACCACGTTTCCCTTCGAGGGATTCAATCAATGTCAATTCTTCACCACAAAGATAGGACCCGGCACCCAGGCGAATTTCCAAATCAAGTTTAAACTCGTCATCTGTGTCAAACGTTTTTCCCAACCAAGCTTCAGTATAATAATTATCTAAAGCGCGCTGAATTTTCTGGATAGAATCGGTATATTCACCACGTATGTAAATAAACCCTGTGGTTGCACCGATTGCCCAAGCGGCGATCAACATACCTTCAATAAGCAAATGCGGATCGTTTTCCATAATTGCCCGATCTTTAAACGTTCCGGGCTCTCCTTCATCTGCATTACAAATAATATATTTTTGTCCGCAATAGCGACACATACTTTCATCGGTAAACTTTCCTTTTAATCCGGCTGAAAAACCGGCACCACCTCGTCCACGTAAACCGCTTTCATTTATCGATTTTAACACATCAAGTGGTTCCATCTTCAGGGCTTTTCTAAATGCATTTAATCCTCCGACACTTTCATATTCCGAAAGACTATCAGGAGCGATTTTTCCTGCATTTTTCAGTGCAATTTTCGTTTCAATCATAATTTTTTGGTTTTATTTTGACGGTATTGACTTAAGATTGAATCTATTTTCTCTGGTGTAAGATTTACATGTAACTCATCGTTTACCATCATCACAGGTGCTTTATCACAATGTCCGAGACATTCAGAAACTTCGAGGGTAAACAGTTTTTCTGCATCGGTTTCGTTGGTCGGGATATTTAGTGCAGATTGAATGAAATTAAGCATGTCTTGTCCGCCTAACATGCGACAAATCGGTGATTTACACACTCGAATCACGTATTTTCCGCGGGGCTGAGCACTGAACATTGAATAGTACTCCACGACACCATATATCGCCGCTTTTGTGGTATTCAAATATTTGGCAAGTGCCGAAATATCCGACTCGGAAATGTATGATTGCTCTGATTGATTTTGAATGTCATGCAAAATGTTGAGCAACTTGTCGGGCGTGGCTTCATATTTTACAAGAATGTCCTGTATGTGCATAATGATAGGTTTTTGTTAAAAATACAAAAAAATTCACACAGTCGGATTAAAGATTTGATTGATGGAATCTTGACAAATATCTATTTTGTATTTAACTCAGGGCTTTAACTTTCTCACGCGCATGCCATTTCTTAGTGAAGGCCTGCTAGGTTTATAACGATTCGAGATTTGGTTTTCCTTTTCCAAGCGGATAGTGATAAAAATTCATGCTGTCTTTTCGTGCAAAACCAATGAGCCCGATATTATAATGCTTGCAAATTTCAATTGCGGCATGACTCACTGCTGATTTTGAAACAATCCACGGAATATTGATCATTGCAAGTGATTGCGCAATTTGTTTTGTTACCCGACAAGTCAGGAGTACCATTTTATCGTGTACTGGAAGTTTTTCCGTTAAAATTTTACCGATTAATATTTCGAGCGCATTATTTCGGGAAATATCTTCACAAAACAATTGAATTTCCGTTGAGTCAGACAGTGCGGCAGCATGAATACATCCGGTTTTTTGAAATGCTTCGCTTTTTGTCTGAAATTCATGCATTAATTTAAGCGTCGCATTCGCAGAAAGTTGAAAATTTTCCGACTGTTCAAATCGGAACGATTTCAAGGTTTCAGATTTGATTTCAACTTCAATTACATCGCCGTTTTGCCGGATTTTAATGATTTGATCACTTTCAAAAATTACTTTATGAACAAACAAATGTCCGACAACCAATACTTTCACATCCTGACCCGAACAATACAGCGTATCAAAAAACTGACCGTTCACATAAAGCTTGAGCGCATATTCTCTCGCAATAACATCTTCAATTTCCAATATGCTTTGATTTTGGTATCGAAAAACTTTTCTTGTTTCTGTAATTTTCGAGGTCTTCATAATCATTGATATTTAGGTAGGCATCAGGATTTTTAGCACTTAGGAGATTTTCACTCGTGTATTTATCGGTCACACTTCGAATTGAATAGAAATCTGATTGGAGTTTATTTTCAATTTCAGGAATCAAATCAATGTGATAAAATGCATGCAGCGTTTGAATTCGCCCCAATGCTTCAGCCATAACAACAGGCTTTTTAAGATGCTTATGCAGATAACGAATTTCATTCGTATTAATATTAGGCAAATCTCCGGCAAGCACAAAAAGCCATTCTGTGGAAACCGTTTTTAATGCTGCGTGAATTCCGGCGAGCGGTCCTTTTTCCGGGAAAATATCCGAAACGGTTTTAATACCGCAAGCTTTAAAATATTTTGGCGAGTTTGTTACAATGCAAATTTCCTCCGAAAGGGTTTTCAGAACATTTAGTTGTCTTTGAATAATTGTTTGCCCGTCGATTTCAATAAATGACTTGATTTTGCCACCAAAGCGACGATTTTGCCCGCCGGCAAGTATTGCGATACTGAATTCCGGATAAAGCGATTTCATAATTGCAAGATACAAAAAAACAGGCATGAATTATTAATGATTGAAACAATGCCTTTAGAAAAATTTGAACATAAAGATTTACTTACAGAAACAATCGACTTAATCGAAAAAACTAAAGTTCAGGTTGTTTCTCAAGCTAATAGTTCTTTGACTGTTTTGTTTTGGCACATTGGGATGCGAATATTGACAGTAAATTTGCAAAATGAAAGAGCGGAATATGGAAAGCAGATTGTCGTTACAGTGTCACAAGAATTGGTGAAACGTTTTGGGAAAAACTATGAAGAAAAAAATTTACGTAGAATGATTCAATTTGCAAAGCAATTTCCTGAGATTGAAAATGTCGTTACACTGTCACGACATTTATCGTGGTCGCACTTTTTGACACTTATTCCGCTTAAAGAAAAATCCGCAAGATAATTTTATGGAAATTTGGCTTGTGAAAACTCTTTTGGTGTTAGAGAACTTCGCAAACAAATAGAGAAAAAAGTTTATGAAAGAACTGAAAAAGTTGACATTCATCTCTATGATAGTAATTTTATTAAGAAAGGTGTATTTAAAGACCCATATTTGCTTGACTTTTTAGAACTGAAAGATGGATATCTGGAAAATGATTTAGAATCTGCAATTCTGAAGGAACTTGAATTGTTTATCCTTGAACTTGGAAATGGATTTACTTTCGTTGAAAGACAAAAAAGGATGATTATAGACGGTGACGATCACAATTTAGACTTACTTTTTTATCACCGGAAACTAAAAAGGCTTGTTGTTATTGAACTAAAGATTGATAAATTCAGGGCAAAATACAAAGGTCAAATGGAGCTATATTTGAAATGGCTGGATAAATATGAGAAACAGGAAGGAGAGCAAACTCCAATTGGATTAATTTTGTGTGCAGAAACCAGCAGAGAACAAATTGAATTGCTTGAAATGCAAAAAGATGGAATCATGGTTGCCGAATATTGGACAGATTTACCACCAAAAGAAATTTTAGAAGCAAAATTACATGAAGCTTTGATTGAAGCACGGGAACAATTAGAACGAAAAAAAATAAGAGAATAACCACGGTGTACAACAGCAAACACAAAAACAAATAAGCATATGAAAGGAATTATTTCCTTAATTACAACCATACTATTTTTCTCTATGATAATTGCTGATAAAATAATGTTTGCAATATACAGCAATATGAGCGACGCCAGCTTTATCTCAATGATTTCGAAAACCAGACGGGCTACTTGTAGCAAATCGCTTTTGCCTACCGATTTTTAATACCGGTTTTCTGTGTTTTCTAAGGGCGAGTATATGCAGCAGGAAGGACTGAACCGTATTATTACTGTCGACCCGACTTTTTGAAACCAAATTTACAAAAATGCAATTTGCAAAACCTTCTAACTGTAATTCCAAATATCAACCCCCAATCAGAAGCTCACATTTTCCAGCAACACCTGCATTTGCATTTGCATTGCTTTCGCTTCTTCACCGGCACGAATGGCAAAATCAGTACCATTGGAAGCAAAAATAATTCCTCGAGATGAATTCACCAACAAGCCGCAATTTTCATTCATTCCGTATTTTGCAACCGCTTCGAGACTTCCTCCTTGGGCACCGACTCCCGGCACCAAAAGGAAATGCTCGGGAACAATTTTGCGAATATCTGCAAGCATTTCAGCGCGTGTTGCACCAACAACATACATCATTTTTTCCTTTCCTGCCCAAGCCTGTGATTTCTTAAGTACAGATTCAAATAAAGTTTCATTTTTATCTGTGTGGTATTGGAAATCATCAGCACCTTTATTTGATGTCAGGGCCAGTAAAACAACCCATTTGTCATCATATGTCAGGAAAGGAGAGACTGAATCTTCGCCCATATACGGAGCAACCGTTACGGCATCCACATCCATTTTTGAGAAAAATGCACGGGCATAAAGATTGGATGTATTTCCGATATCGCCACGTTTTGCATCAGCGATAATAAAAATATCGGGATAATTATTTTTCAAATATTTCACAGTTTTTTCCAAACTAATCCAGCCGACAGCGCCTTCACTTTCGTAAAACGCAATATTTGGCTTATAAGCAACTGTAAATTCAGCAGTCGCATCAATAATCGCCTTATTGAATTCAAACATCGGATCTTCTTTTTCAAGCAGATGTCCCGGGATTTTATTAATATCAGAATCTAATCCAACGCAGAGGAAGGATTTTTTCTTTTTAATTTCTTGGCTTAGCTGTTTGTAATTCATAGGTTTAGCTTTTATTGTGTTTCTTCTGTTTTTAAACGTTCCGCATTTTCCGCCATATTAAGTTTGCCAATAATTTCGTCCAAATCACCATCGACAATATTCTGCAAGTTATACAATGTCAAATTAATACGATGATCAGTAACCCGTCCCTGCGGATAGTTATAAGTGCGAATTTTAGCAGAACGATCACCACCGGAAACCATGGTTTTACGCTTGCTGGCAATTTCATCAAGGTATTTTTGGTGTTCGAGATTATAAAGTCTTGTTCTCAATTCTTTCATTGCTTTGTCAAGATTTTTCAGTTTTGATTTTTCATCCTGACAGGTTACAACAATTCCCGTAGGAATATGAGTTAAACGAATGGCTGAATAGGTTGTGTTTACCGATTGTCCACCCGGACCGCTTGAACAGTATTCGTCACGTTTAATGTCGGCAGCATTAATTGTGACATCAACCTCCTCTGCTTCGGGAAGTACCGCAACCGATGCAGCCGACGTATGAACTCTCCCTTGGGTTTCCGTTTGAGGAACACGTTGTACCCTGTGCACCCCCGACTCATATTTCAATACGCCATAGACACCAACTCCGGTAACAGTAGCCACAATTTCCTTAAAGCCGCCCTGGGTTCCTTCGGTAACACGAGTTACCTCCATTTTCCATTTTCTATTTTCACAGTATTTTGTGTACATGCGATATAAATCTCCGGCAAAAATACCGGCTTCGTCACCTCCGGAACCTGCACGGATTTCAAGAATTGCATTTTTGTCATCCTCAGGATCTTTTGGAATCAGCAGGAATTTTATTTCTTCTTCCATCGGCTCACGCTGCACAGATAGTTCTTCCAACTCAGCCTTCGCCATTTCCCGCATTTCTTCATCGTTTTCATTTGCAATCATTTCCTTTGCATCAGCAATTCCGTTAAGTAGCTCGCTATAACGATTGAAGGCATCTTTGAGTGGCTCTAGGTCCTTATATTCTTTATTTAATTTTATATATCGCTCCATATCAGCGGTTACAGAGGGGTCGGTTAATAATCTTCCGATTTCCTCAAAGCGCTGATTTACTCCTGCGAGCTTTTCTAATATCATATTTGATTTCATAGACTATGTTTTTTAATAAATAAATTCTCCAAACTCTGATTTAATTGTAAGTTTGGTTTTATCAGAGGCTTCAACCCGTCCGACAACCTGAGCATCCACATCAAAATCATTTGCAATACTAATAATTTCCTGCGCATATTCAGGCTGCAGATATATTTCAAAACGATGTCCCATATTGAACACCTGATACATTTCTTTCCAGTCGGTTTGCGATTCCTTCTGTATCATGCGAAACAGAGGTGGCAAATCAAACATATTGTCTTTAATGATGTGAAGTTTCTCCACAAAATTTAAAACTTTTGTTTGTGCACCGCCACTGCAATGAATCATACCATGGATTCTATGTCCAAAACCATCCAAAACTTGCTTAATAATCGGGGCGTAAGTTCTAGTTGGCGACAGCACAAGCTTTCCGGCATCTAAACCGAGTGATTGTATGCTGTCAGTGAGTTTTTTAGACCCGGAATACACGAGATTTTCCGGCAAAGAAGCATCAAAACTTTCGGGATATTTTTTTGCAAGATATTTAGCGAACACATCATGTCTTGCAGAGGTTAATCCATTACTTCCCATCCCACCATTATATTCATTTTCATAAGAAGCCAATCCAGAAGAAGACAATCCGACAATCACATCACCGGGAGCAATTTTATCATTTGCGATAACATCTTTTCTGGGCATGCGTGCAGTTACGGTAGAATCGACAATAACAGTTCGGACAAGATCACCGACATCAGCAGTCTCGCCACCGGTCAGCCAGATATTCACATCAAGTTCACGAAGATTTTGTAAAATTTCTTCCGTTCCGTTAATAATTGCACCAATCACTTCGCCGGGAATTAAATTTTTATTGCGACCAATGGTTGATGAAAGCAAAATATTATCGGTCGCGCCAACACAAAGTAAATCGTCAATATTCATTACAATGGCATCCTGAGCAATGCCTTTCCATACATTCAAATCACCGGTTTCTTTCCAGTACATATATGCCAATGCAGATTTTGTGCCTGCGCCATCAGCATGCATTATGTTGCAATATTCGGGATCTCCGGCTAAAATATCCGGCAGTATTTTACAAAAAGCATTAGGAAAGATTCCTTTATCCATATGCTTAATTGCCTGATGGACATCTTCTTTGGTTGCGGATACGCCGCGATTTTGGTATCGATTTGATGAATTACTCATATGCTTATTTTGCTAATTCAATAAAAATGGCGTTCGTATGCTTAGATACGAACGCCACAAAGTTATGTAATTAAGTTAAAATTCTCCGCCACCAACTTCAACTTCAGCTTCTCCTTGTTTAATAATATGTTCATTTTCCATTTCGAAGGGATCTTGACCATCTTCAAGTCCAAAAGTTTTAGATTTCACGCTAAACTCAGTACGTCTGTTAAGCTGATGTGCAATTTCTCTTTGATCTTTTGACTGTAAATCAAGAATAAATCCTTCTGTTAGAATATAACCGGGTTTCAAGAAAGTATATTCTTCGGCTAGTAAACTGTCAACCACACGTGGCATAGACTCCCCAAAACCACGCCATGTTAAACGATCTTTTTCGATTCCTTTTTCAACGAGATAATCAACACAAGATTTTGCACGTCTGTCGGACAAATCCAGATTGCTTTCGTCAGTACCACGGAAATCGGTATGAGCGCGCAATTCAATTGCAAGGTGACTATTATCATTTAAGGTTTTCACCAAACCGTCGAGTGCTACGGCAGATTCCGGACGCAGTGTTGCTTTATTCAAGTCATACTCAATATTCGGCAAGGTAATAATTTGTGGAATTTGCGCCATGTTTACGTTAATCACGATGGTTGTATCCACAAAAATTTCACGTGTTGAAAAGGTATAGGTATTTGCAAAGAAATCTTTACCGAGTGAGGCTTTAAGGATATAATCCATATCTTCCTCAAGATCTTTAAAGAAATAGGTTCCGTCTTCGCTGGTTTCAAAAGCAGAAACTAATCCTGACTCAGTCATCAATTGGATTTTAGCACCTTTCACACGATATTCATAATGCGGGTTTGTAGTATCTCTGACGACTCCTCTAACTGCAATTTCCAAAGGGGGTACGCGGAAGAAATAGATATCATCCATACCTTTACCACCCGGACGATTTGAGGAGAAATATCCACGCTCGCGTTTATCATAAAAGATAACACCAAAATCATCACCAGCAGAATTTAGTGGAGGTCTGAGGTTTTCAGGCTGTTTAAATCCGCCTTCTTCGTTAGGTTCGGCACGAAAAATATCAAGTCCACCCATTCCAACATGTCCATCTGATGCAAAATATAATGCACCATCGTCACGGATATACGGAAACACCTCATCACCACTGGTATTAATAGGTTCTCCAAGGTTTATAGGAGCCCCAAAAGGGTCTTTGTCATCAGCACGCTCAATTTTATACAAATCAGAACCGCCAAACCCGGTTGGTGATTTTGCTGCAAAATATAAGGTTAATTCATCCTTTGATATATAGGGGTATCCTACTTCATACCCTTCAAATCCTTCAATAACTAATTCTTCTTCACCACTCCATGAGCGACCTCGCTTCATTGCCACGAACAGTTTACAAGGCATATCCCTTTTGTCGCCACCATAACATCTAGTAAAATACATTTGATTTCCTTTCTCGGTAAGAGATGGTGCCCCTTCATCCTGCTCTGTATTCACATATCCACCAAGTGGAGTTGCTTCACTCCAGTTTCCTTTACGATCCTGTTCGATCATAAAAATGTCGGTAAATTGCTGTCCGGATTTGAAATTTTTACTATCTCCGACTGTTCCTTTACGGGATGTCGTAAAATAGACCATGCGATTTTTACTATCTGCCCAAGCAGGAGCAAAATCTTGTTGCATGGAGTTAAAATATGCCATAGTTGAGACTTCGTAACGGGTAGGTTCGTTTTCCCAAGCGGGTACTTTTTCACAAGATTCTATTCCGACTTCTCCCCGATAATCATCCGGAACGACATCCAAATAGGTTTCATACACTTCGATTGCATCTTCATATTTTCCATTCATACGAAGTGCATCGGCATAATAAAGCCTTGCATCGGGAGTTAAGCGTTGAGAATTTGCTTTTAAAGCTTTTGCAAAGAACTCTTCAGCAAGATTCATTTGTCTCATATCGCGGTAGCAATAAGCAATGCGATAAGCAATTAAAGCATAATCTTCCATGCTTTGAGCACTTGTAAGTGCTTCAGAATAATAATCGACTGCCTCTTCATATCTATACTGGTCAAAAGCAGCATCACCTTTTTTAGAGCTTGTTTGTGCAAAGCTCTGTGATATTATTGCTCCGGTTAAAAGGATTGTAAGTAAAATTAAACGTTTCATATCTTAGGATTTTTCGGGTTATAAAATTAATGATTTCTGTGATAACTAAAAGCGTTTTACAATATTTCCTACATTCCGTCAAGAAAAATTTCCCGTTTAAATGTAGTCGGTGTATTCAATCCTTTTGTTGAAACACGGATGCTTTCAGGGATATAGGGTTCTTTTGTGAAATAAATTTGGTAAATATCATCCAAGTTTAAATCAAATTCAAATTCACCAAATTCATTCGTTTTTTTGTTACTGATTTCGTTTCCTTCCTGATCGCACAAGCTTACATGAACTTCAGGAAGTTTTTCATTATTGAATTTTCCCCAAACGACACCGGTAATTTTTGCTGTAACTTCAGGTAAAATAAAATGGTATATGTCTGATTTTCCAACACCACCACGGCGTCGAGAAGTAAAATAACCTTCCTCTTCATCATCTTTAAAAACAATGCCAAAATCGTCTGCCGGTGAGTTTATCGGGACACCCATACTTTCGATATCATAAGAACTCGGACCTAGCTGTTTAGCTTTATAAATATCAAGTCCGCCGATGCTCCCATGTCCGTTAGAAGCAAAATACAAAATTTCGTTTGAACGGATATAAGGGAAACAATCATCATGCACGGTATTAATATCGGGGCCTAAATTTTGCGGTGCCCCAAAGTCATGCGATTTCCGCTCCCTTGTCACTTTATAAATATCTTTTCCACCGTATCCTCCAAGCATAGAATCAGCGACAAAATACAGGATAAGCTCATCTTCAGAAATGGAAGGGTGACCAATACTAATATCTTCGGGAATTCCGGGAATTTCAAGCTCCCGAACTTCTGTCCAGTAGTTACTGCGACGTTTTGCGGTAAAAATCCGACATCCTTTATCGACACTTTTATCATACTCGCATCGATTAAAATACAGCACATTATAGCGGCGATTCAAGCTTGCCGCCCCTTCATCATGTTCAGAATTTACCATTCCCAAACTTTTTATGGGCACCGACCAGGCGTCTGTCCTTCTGTCACGATCCATTTCATAAACATCAGTAAACAACTCCCCCGATTCAAGATTAATATCGGGATCATCCACTACAGAACGGGAGCTGGTAAAAAAGAGTTTGTCAAAATCTTTATAGCCGAAAAATGGACAAAAATCCAATTCTCCGGAATTTATCAGCGCAAATATTTTCACCTGATAATTATTGGGATGCTCAAGTGCCTCTAAAGTTTTATGGATTCTTTCTATCTTAGTGTCAGTAAGTGGATTATCTGGGACTTTTTCTTTGTAATTTTCCAAGGCTGTAATTGCTTTATCAAATTCTTCGTACTGTAAATAAGCTTCTGATAAATCAAAATACAGGCTTTCATCATTATAATTATAATCTAATGCATTTTGAAAATGCTGAATTGCTTTTTCCGGTTCTGACAATTTCATGTAGACGAGTGCCATTTTGTATGAAACCTCAGCCCTGGTTTTGCGGGATTTTTCACTTCGATCAAATTGTTTTTGATAATTATCAATTGCCAATTTGAATTGCTCACGCTCAAACGCTTCATCGCCACGTTCCAGAAATCTCTGTGAGAATGTCTGAAACGGGATGATTATCAGGCTAAATACAATCAATATGTAAATTATCTTCTGCATAGGTTTTTGATTTTCCGTAAAAATAACAAAGCTAAGTTGTTTCGCCAATTTTTACAATGAATTAAACAGCAAATAATGATGCACATTGTTCAAGTATGCAAATGAAATGCCGAAAATAGAAAGTGAGTTTGATGCGCTGGAAAAAAGGACCGCAGAGGACCGCAGAGGACCGCAAAGGAGGCGCAGAGAACCGCAAAGGAAAATTGAGTTTGACGCGAAAGAGGTTAGCCACGAATAAAAAAAGGAGCTTGACGCGCAGGAAAAGCCACGAATGCACGAATAAAAAACAGTAAGCTTTCATTCGTGGCAATTTTATTTTTAATGCTTTTGTCACGATATTTGAGTGCTAGCGCATCAAATATACCGCCAATGGCAGTTCTGAGAGCGAGAGTGAGTACAGAGTTAACAAACTCATTACTCACTCTGATTTTACTCAGTACTTCGCTTTCCGACGCGCATAATTACGCACAGAGAAAACCTGAGGAAGATTGACGCGTAAGGAATTAGCCACAAATGATTCTGCAAACTCATAATACATTAAGGACAAACAAAAAAAGCTGCTACAGGAATTGTAACAGCTTTATGGCCAATAATAAGTTATTTATTTTAACGGAAATCACTAAGTTGTCCCATCAATTTTTTACGTGCAAAGAAAATTCGACTTTTCACGGTACCAATCGGTAACTCAAGTTCATCAGCAATTTCCTGATATTTATATCCTTGAGTAAAGCGCTCGAAAGGAACACGATATGCTTCATCCAAACCAAAAATTGCTTTTGAAATTTCATTCGCAGCAAAAGTTGACTCCGGACTGATTGAACTTTCTGCCTGACCTGAGTTTAGGTAATAAGCATCTTTCGTGTTATCAAAAGCCGTTTTTTGTCGTACCGCTTTATTGTAATTATTAATAAATGTGTTTTTCAAGATTGTAAATACCCAAGCTTTAAAATTTGTATTGTCAGCATATTTTTCCTGATTGGAAATTGCTTTAAAAAAGGTTTCCTGCACAAGATCATCGGCTTCTTCATCGTTGGAAACCAGACTATATGCGAAATATTTCAAATTGTCCTTGAGATCAATCAACTTATTGTTAAATTCATTTGGTTTCATATGGCTATTAATTTAGATTCATTTTAAATTCAATGTAAAAGTAAGCATTATTTATACTGAGTCCAAATTAATGTGTTAAAGAATCATTAAAACCTGACGAATTAAGCCAAAGATTTGATGAACATCAAAAAAGATTGATGAATTTTCTGTTTGCAGGGCGTTATATTGAATAAATCTCTGTTTCACTAAAGAAAAAACAAATTTCTGTTTTCGCATTTTCAATTGAATCAGAACCATGTACAGCATTATGCGTAATATCCTTAGCATATTTCGAACGGATTGTTCCCTTTTCAGCTTTTTGTGGATCAGTATTTCCAATCAGTTTACGATAATCCTCAACCGCATTATCTTTTTCAAGCACAACAGCCACGACAGGTCCTGAGCTCATGAAATCCACCAGAGTATTATAAAATGCTTTATCTTTATGGATATCATAAAACAACTGAGCATGCTCCTGCGTTAATTGTTTCATTTTAATCGCAATAATTTTAAACCCACCATTATGGATATCGTCAAGAATTGGTGCAATGAAGCCTTTTTGAACCGCAAATGGTTTAATCATTGTGAATGTACGTTCTTTCATAGTTATTCAGTTTTAGTTATTTTCTTGAGTAAATTTCACTGCAATTACCTGAATTCTTCTTTCCCTTGCAGCAAGCGGATTATAAACAGAATTTCGGCGATCATTCGGATCATCGCTCACTCCCTCGGGAACTTGAGTATCTCCATACGGCATAGTTTCAATTGTCAGCAATCCCTGATCAATGTATTTTAATAAACTACCGCCTTTATATTCTGTCAGATAATTTTTCAAACTGCTTATTCGTCGTTTTGCCAGATTCAAATTATACTCCGGCGTATTTAACGGGCTTGTATATCCTTTAATTGTGACCAATACGTTTTGATTTTTCTTCAAAAGCTCCTCCATCAAGAGCATAAACTTACGCAATTTTTGGAATTCTCCATTGACATATTCATTAAAAAACAGATCTATGCTATCTTGTGCTGCATATGCGACTTCTCGGGACAATCCGGCAGAAAAATTCCGAATATACTCCGCTTCACGAGCCATATAATCTGTAAAGCTTTGTTCATAATTAATGTCGCTTACCGTATCCCAAGAGGCAGGCCCCGGTCGATCGTTATGGAAATACAAAGTAATCGGGATTAACTCTTCTGCTGTTTTTGTGAGAATCGTAATTTGTTCCTTAATAATTTCCTCTTCGGTTTTCGGAATAATAATTTCCGGGATATCATAACTAAAGATATCATTACAACATGAAAGGTGCTTCATTGCAAGGGCTTCATCTCGATTAGAGGTTAAAAATGCAAGGCGTGCACTATGGTCAATGCGATAATACAAATCATTTTGGGGAGAATTCGCGGGAAATCCCAAATTTTCAATTTTTGCAGTATCTCCTATGGTCGTTTTCATTTTGAAAATATCATAGGCTCCTGCCCCATAATGCCAATCAGAGCTAAAATATAATGTTGAATCCTTCACATTATAATATGGTGAGATTTCGTTCCCGATGGTATTAAAACGCGACGTCGTATCAACCAAATAGGCAAATTTAGAGTTCCCGGGATCACGCCGCCCCCAGTTTTTGGGGACAGAAAAGCTTCCGTCGGAAAAAATCTGATTGTAATAAATATCAAACCCACCCATACCGCCAGGCTTATCCGATACATAAAGAATATAGGAAGCGCTGTCAGTGTGGGCAATTGAAGGATGTGTATTACTCGATCCCGGATAATTGACAATCCGTGGTAATTGCTCAGGGCTTGTCCATTTTCCCTCTTTCCAACTTGTTTTCATAATCCGTGATGGCAGTGAATCACTTATGGTATAATACAAACACTTATTTTTTTCATCAAAAAAGGGATTGGCAACGTCTGCATACGGTACATTAATAAATTCCGGAAGTTTTGATTTTTGTTCGACACCTGAGTTCGTATCAATCTTCAGGGAATAAATCCGTGCATAAAAATTGTCCTTTTCAATCGTATCAGGTAAAATGGATGTAAAAAACAAAATGCTGTCTTTTCGGCCGTGCATTGCAAATTCAGCAAAAAATGAATTTACGGTAGTATCAAAACGAGTAACATCCTGACTTCCGGGATAAAACCATAACTTTTGGGCAATTTCACATGCAATAATTTCTCGTTTGGCACGGATTGCGTAATAATCCTCCGAATTTTCAGTTTCATATTTTTCATAAAAGTTACGAAAGTGGTATTGAGCCATCAGATAATCTGCGCGTGATTTTAACATATTTGCGAGATGAAATTCTGCATAGGGGTATTTTTCAGTCCAATTCGGGATGAGCTTTTTATAATATTTTGCTGCTTTTTGATAATCATTGTCAAAGCGATAGGCTTCAGCAATTTTAAAATTGACTTCCGGGATATTAGGATTAATTCTGAGTGCACGTTTATAAAAATCAGCGGCACCAAAGTAATTACCTTGTTCCACAGCTTTATCACCGCTATCTACAAGGGTTTTAAGATCCTGTGCGTAAAGGACTGAACTCATGCCAATACAAATGAGCGTAATGATATTTAAATAAAATCGGGGCATTTTCTTACCGGTGGACTTGTTATTATACGTGTTTTTTGAAATATATAAACTAATGACAATTCGACTCCTCCTCTACCCCGGCTGATGGTCCGCAAACCGGAAAAGTTGATGTCGTAACTAATTTGAAAACAAATGTTATTATAATCCATTCCGAACATGAGAATTCCTGCATCTTTAGTTCTTAAATAGGCTCCTGCAAACATTGAGCGAAGCCCGAGTGGATTAAAATCAAAGCGAAAATTACTTCCAAAATTTATTTCACTATATGCACCTTGTTTCATAAACAAAAATGCAGGCATAGCAACAATATCCTCTGCAATTTGCATGGTTCCTCTAGCATAAATTTGCCATCTTAAATTAAGTACCACTCGCGGATTTGAATAAAATGATTTTTGCGGAGCAAAGAGATGATTTACCGAGGCTCCCAAAGCAAAGGAGGCGCTGTCATTTACACGATAACTCGTCAAAAACCCGGTTGATAAATCGAAATAATTGAAGCGCTCAACATCGGGTATTTCATAATTTGGCAAGCCGGGGTCAAACTGATCACCATCGTATTGATTTCCGAAATACAGGGCATTGAAATTAATCCCGTGCTGCACAATTGCTGGTGAAATTCCAAGGCTGAAATTTGCCTTTTTATACTGCAAATTAGCAGCAATCGGAATTTCTGTACGAAATGTACCAAAATCACCATCTCCGGCAACATCGTTAAAAAGTAAAAGTCCGACAGCAGGTTTAATTTTTTTGTCTCTCAATAAAATCATGTCGGTACTGGCTGCAATGGTACTGTAAGCATCCTCAAAGGCTTTCCATTGTCGTTTATGATTTGCAACAAAGCGAATATCGCCGTTAAACATTCCGGTTTCCGCCGGATTCAAATGGAGTGGAGCATTTAAAAATTGTGAAAAATGGATGTCCTGTGATTTGCCCGGCAGAAAAAGACAGAGGGCAAAGCAAAAAAACAGCAGGTATGTAAAGTATTTACCTCCGGACATTTTTTGGTTTTTTGTAAATTTACAAAAGATTTTAGAGAAAGCATTCTTTTGTCACGATATTTGAGTGCTTCGCATCAAATATCGTGACAAAGCCCTAGTATATTCTGCATTTGTACCCCGGGATTCATTTGATGCTGGCGCATCTGCATTTCATCCCGCGTTACAAATATGCGACCGCCTACGGGGTCGGCAGTAGCAAGTTTGAGAGTTGAGCACAAAGTTGGAAAACTCATTGCCTGACTGCCGTCAGGCAGGCTCGCTCTCAAACTCACACTGTCTTTCTGCTAACTTTTTTGAAGCACTACCATTAAGCTATAAGGTAAGAAAACTCATTGCTCGCTCTCAAACTCACACTGTATTTAGTTTGAGGAAAGAAGACGTGCAAAGACGCCATATATTTCAGCTTTCCAACTTTTCACTTTTAACTGTGCTTTACTCCTCCAAGTTTTTTGAAGTATTACTATTGTCCGTAACAAAAATAGAATCAATATATATTGTAATGGGGTTCTCATCAAACCATTTCATCATGCCTATCTTAATAAATCCAGTATCCGTTGGCTCAATTTTATAAGTGTTACTTTCCTCGTGCCATGTAAACTTGCAATTTGTAGCAAATGGAGTTATATCATTTGGATGATATGGAGTGATAATTTTAAACAAAATCGGAGTTGAGTCTATACAGTAAGTTTTGGCATCAATAAAAAGATTAAAATTCATGGGACTGAAATTTAACGTGTCTGGATAAACCCTTTTACCATTCTTATAAAGCCCACTCCAGACAATCATTGAATCTATCGAATACTCAATAGAATAGCCATTCAAAACAGAGTTTGAAATGATTCCTTTCTGCCTGATGAAGCCATTTGAATAATATTGCTCAAAATACAAATTATCCATGATTTTAAGCTCATGTCTTTTTAATTTATTGTTTTCAAAAAACACACTATGTACTAAATGCTCATGTGAATTGTTTTTGTTACAGGAAGAAAATGTAAATAATAGCACGAAAACACAAGCCAAGATCGCTTTTTTTTTAATCATAACGTTTCGATTCTCCTGATTTAATTAAATTATCTTTTTTATCATATAGATTTGTTTTAGAATCTATTGTATCATAAGGTCCAAACATATCTCCATTATTTATTCCACCACTATCATCAATTATTTGTGGCTCACTCGGGATTTCCAACATTGGTTTTTCAACCTCTTCCGTCTTCATATTTTGTCCCCCCCCTTTAAAACGATTCAAAAAATCTCTAAATATTTTAGCTGCTTCATAAAATTGCTTTTCCAGGATGTTGTTAATGATACAATCACAGGACTAAGTTAATCAATAAAGTTGGAAAAAGGAAAAAACAGTTGGTTGTGCGTTGATGCGCGCTGGAGTTCGTGTAAGAAGCTAATTCTTTTGTCACGATATTTGAGTGCCATCCTCACGGCCGGCAAGCTAGCGCATCAAATATCCCGCCAAAAGCCCTAGCATATTCTGCATTTTGTACCCCGGGATTTCAATTGATGCTGGCGCATCTGCATTTCATCCCGCGTTACAAATATGCGACCGCCTAACGGGGTCGGCAGTAGCGAGAGTGAGAGTTGAGCACAAAGTTGGAAAACTCATTGCCTGACTGCCGTCAGGCAGGCTCGCTCTCACTCTCACTCTGTCTTTCTGCTAACTTTTTTGAAGCACTACCCGGTTGAAGCATTAACTCATTTTCATATAAATCAAATTTTATAAATCTTGTAGATAAATGACTATCAGCATAAAAAATAATACTCATCAAACTATCACTAATTTCTCTAGGTTCATAACTAACAATCCATTTATTAAAATCAATTTTCTTTGCATGAGCATAAACTCCAGAATCTTTATCCATCTCATCTATTGGGATATATCCCATAGCAGTAGAGTCTTGATTCAAAATAGGTCCTATAATTTGAATTTCCACGTCATAACTGTTTCCTACAAAATATTTCTCGTTACTCAAAAGATAATATCCCCTTACAATATTCTCAAAGTAGCCACAACTGTCATATTCCATCAAATATTCTAGTTCCCCCTCCTTAAAAAAAGAGATGTTCTTTATCATGCCATTTTTATAATACTCTATATATGTACTATCTCTTCTAAAATTATCAATATAATATGAATTTTGTATTGAACCGTCTTTACTATATTTCCTGTTCCAATTTACATTTTGTCCATTTTTAAGATGTTCTATCGACTTGATTGTGTTATCTGGAGAATATTTTATAGAATATCCC
>JAQIBY010000028.1 GCA_027858835.1 Bacteroidales bacterium
GGGGCCATTCTAAAAATGGTGCAGGCGCCAAGCTTACCGAAAGAATTAAACTTGAAACGGTTGTTCCCGAAGACCAGGTAGAGACCCTATTGGATTGTTTGGTGAAATATGCCCGTACCAGGGAAGGTCATTATGGTGACGGGCTGATAGTTGTTTCTCCCGTGAATGAGGTTGTCCGGATCCGAAACGGGCAAAGGGGAGAGGAAGTAGTTGAGCATAAAGACTAAAGTTGTTAAGCCTGCATATTCCATTATTTGGGAATATGCAGGCATTTCATATTATCGACGATAAGGAAATATGTTATACCAATTGTGTTTTCAAATGATTGATAAAGAAATAAAATGAATTGTATCGGCAATCCGAGAGCTTTCGGATTGATGTTTAATCGGTATAAGCTGGAAAATTGTATCTTTGTATTTGTTGAAAATGAAATGCTATCACAAATAAGAATTCGAAAAATAAAAAACGAATGGAAAATGGAGCATTCTTAGGCAAAGATTACTTTGAGTATTTACTCGCAGAAATTAGAGAAATTCGACTCAGTGAACGGCGTTTCTGTCTGAAAATCACGGACATATATTCCACAAGCATTGATTATAATACTGATGCCCCTACAACAAAAGAATTTCTCGCAAAGGTTCAAAACAAGTTGCATTATGCAATTCACAACTTTACAGCGGCTAAATTGATTGTGAAAAGGGCAGATAGTAAGAAAGAGCTCATGGGATTAACATCCTGCAAACTGTTCGTAGGATTCAGTCCAATAAATGAAATTATTAAATTTGTTTGATAATGCTAAAATCAGAATATCACATTTCCAAAATGGATTGCCCTTCCGAGGAAACCCTTATCAGGATGAAACTCGAAAGCCTTTCCACGATTAAAAGTTTGGTGTTCGATATTGAAAACCGAAAACTCACTGTTTTTCATTCGGAAGAAAACCCGGAAATAGAAGAACAACTGAAAGAACTCAATTTAGGTGCTAAATGCCAAGAAACAATTGTCGCCCAAGCGGATGAAATCAATGACAATTCAACGGTGCAATCGAAACTCCTTTGGACAGTATTGATTATCAATTTTGCTTTTTTTATAATTGAACTCACCACCGGATTTATTTCAAAATCCATGGGATTGATTGCCGATTCACTGGATATGTTTGCAGACGCTTTGGTTTATGGACTTAGTCTTTGGGCAGTTGGCTCAACGGTAATCCGAAAGAAAAAGGTGGCAAAACTGAGTGGCTATTTTCAGCTGGCATTAGCTCTGCTGGGTATTTCAGAGGTAATACGCAGGTTTATTAATTTTGAAGAAGTGCCAGATTTTCAAACCATGATTGTTGTATCAATACTGGCGTTAATTGCCAATTCAATATGCCTCTATTTATTGCAAAAATCAAAAAGCGAAGAAGCGCACATGAAAGCCACCATGATTTTCACATCGAACGATATAATTATCAATACCGGTGTTATCATCGCAGGTATTTTGGTATTGTTAACACGATCAAAATATCCTGATTTAATCATTGGGGCAATTGTATTCTTAATTGTGGTCAGGGGGGCTTTCAGAATATTAAAATTGGGGAGGTAAATATGAAGCTTATATTAAAATCAATCATAACATGTCCGGTTTGTGGTTTTCAAAAAGAAGAAACCATGCCTGATAATTCTTGCCAGTTCTTCTATGAATGTGAAAATTGTCATACCGTTTTAAAAGCAAAGCAGGGTGATTGTTGCGTGTTTTGTTCTTATGGAACGGTGAAATGTCCTTCAGTTCAAAAAGATAATAATTGCTGTTAAACTTTTATTTCTCTTTCTTTTTGCAAGCATATTACCAAATCCGCACAAAACAATTCATTATCCAAAATTTGCAAAATACTGCAATATATCAACGCATTAAAATACCTCCCCGCAAAATTAAAGTCGATTTTGGCAATAATTGGAAATAAATAATTAAATGTCCTATATTTGTACTTGTGAAAAATAGAATATATACCATATCACTTTTACTATCATTCTTGGTGTTATTAAGTCATGAGATGATTGCTCATCATCACCATGAGGATTTGGCATTGAATTTTTCAGACAGTTATGAGCAGGATGATGACCTCGAACACAAACATCTGCACGAGGGTGAGCATCAACATAATCACGATTCCCAAAAAGAAGAAAAGGATGAAGAACACAATCACCCATTTCCTTTTCACCTTCACATCACAGCTGCGAGCAATTACAATATTGAACGAACAAATTTATTAGAATCAAACATTCAGATTCGTGGTATTTCGTTTCTTATTTTTACCGAAATATTCCAATTAGCGGTTTTAAAACCACCGAATATTGAAGGCAATCTCTGCGGAGAACCTCCATTTTTAATATCCTCATTATGTAACCCCGAAGCCAATGCTTTACGGGGACCTCCTTCTATTGTTTAAATTTTAAGTTTCTCAATGAATGCATGAGATAATTGTTTTATCGTCCATGATTTGTGTGCATTTATTCAATCATTTTTTTAAAATTTAAATAATATTTTCAATGAAAACCAAGATGTTGTTATTTGCAGTACTTGCATTGTTTTTTGCAAGCTGCCAGACCAATCAGAATCATGATGCAGAAGAATCACATCATGATGAAGTCTCATTAAAAATTACTGCATACAGTAATGAATTTGAACTTTTTGCCGAAGCCGACCCCTTTGTGCTTGGGCAATCTGGCGAAATATTATCCCACTTCTCCCATTTACCAAGTTTTATGGCTTTAGAGAATGGCAGTATAACCGCTCGCTTAAAAATAAATGGAAAAGAAACCAGTCATACCCTCGACAAACCGACAAGAAAGGGCATTTACAAATTTGTATTAACGCCAGAAACCGAAGGAGTTGGTCAATTGGTTTTTGATATAGTAACTGAAAAAGGAAATTTCCAATTGATTGTTCCCGAAGTACAAGTATATTCCGATGAACACGATGCTATTCATGCAGCAGAGCAAATAGTAACATCATCTACCAACGCCACTGTATTTACAAAAGAGCAATCATGGAAAATTGATTTTGCAACTGAATATCCAAAAGTTGAATCCTTTGGTCAGGTTATTAAAACCACGGCTCAAGTACAATCAGCCCAAGGTGATGAAATTATAATCACTGCTAAAACAAACGGCATTGTATTGTTTACTGCCGAAAATGTATTGGAAGGGAAAGGCGTATCCAGCGGACAAGTTCTTTTTTCCATATCTGGAAGAGGTTTAGCCAATAATAATTCTGCTGTATATTTCCAAGAGGTAAAAAACAATTACGAAAAAGCAAAAGCCGATTATGAACGATTGGCAGAATTGGCTAAGGATAAAATAACTTCAGAAAAAGACTTGCTCAATGCAAAAAATCAATACGATAATGCAAAAGCAAACTATGATAACTTGATTAAAAACTTCAATGCTTCAGGACAGAATGTGACAAGTTCAATGAATGGTTATATCAAGCAAGTGCTTGTGAAAAACGGGCAATATGTTGAAGCAGGACAAGCAATTGTTGTCGTTTCGCAAAATAAATCATTGCTGTTAAAGGCAGAAGTTCAACAAAAGTATGCACCAATTTTAGCCACAATTAATTCGGCAAACATTCGCACCCTTCACAACGATGAAATCTATTCCTTGGATGAATTAAATGGGAAAATAGTCTCCTTTGGTAGAAATACCAATAAGGACAATTTCTTACTTCCCATAAATATTCAAATTGACAATAAAGGAGATTTTGTATCGGGTGGTTTTGTTGAGTTGTACCTAAAAACACTGACAAACACTCAGGCTTTAACAATCCCTAATGCTGCTTTAATGGAAGAACAAGGCGCTTATTTTGTGTTTGTACAGGTTAACCCCGAACTTTTTGAAAAAAGAGAAGTGAAAGTAGGTGTCAGCGATGGTTTGAAAACTGAAATAGTAAAAGGCATTGCCCAACAGGAACGAGTTGTAACAGAAGGGGCTATTCTTGTAAAACTGGCACAAGCAACAGGTACTTTAGATGCTCATTCAGGTCATAACCATTAAACTGCACAGCTATGTTAAATAATATTATAAAATTCTCACTGAACAACAAATATTTAATTTTGCTCAGTTCAGTCTTGTTGGTGGTAATGGGGACTAGAACCGCCATAAATATGGATGTAGATGTATTTCCAGATTTTACCTCCCCAACAGTTGTTGTAATGACAGATGCCCATGGTATGGCATCAGAAGAAGTAGAACGATTAGTCACCTTTCCCATCGAAACCTCTGTAAATGGAGCAACCGATGTTCGCAGGGTGCGTTCAGTTTCTTCACAAGGCTTCTCTTTTGTTTGGGTTGAATTTGATTGGGGAACTGATATTTTCAAAGCCAGGCAGATTGTAAGTGAAAAACTTATTAGTGTTTCATCTCAGATGCCCATTGGGGTTGGTCAACCTACCCTTGCTCCGCAATCAAGCATTATGGGCGAAATTTTCCTTATCGGGATTCAAGCTGATAGTACCAGCATGATGGATTTGAGAACCATTGCCGAATGGAATGTTAAACCTTTGATATTGGCAACGGGAGGCGTTTCTCAAGTAACCATCATTGGCGGCGATTACAAGCAATATCAGATACTTGCAAACCCTGAAAAAATGAAATACTACCATGTTTCAATGCTCGAATTGGCTAATATTTGCAAAGGAATAAGTCAAAATTCGTCAGGTAGTGCAGTAAGGCAGTATGGTAATGAATATGCTGTTCGTGGAATGGCTCGTACTGCCGATTTGGAAGAATTAGGCAATTCTTTTATAAAGTCTATTAACGGCAAGCCTGTTAGAATCAGAGACGTTGCAGAAGTAAAAATAGGAGGTGCAATTAAAATGGGACATGCTTTCAAAATGCTAAACCTGCTGTCATTCTAGCCATTTCTAAACAGCCCAATACAAATACCTTGGAGCTTACAAATTTGGTTGAAGCAAACCTAAACGGACTGCAAAAAACATTACCTCCCGATGTTGTTTTAGACACTAAAATTTTCCGTCAAGCTGACTTTATCGAAACATCGGTAAATAATGTGCAAAATGCTTTAATCGAAGGGGGCATATTTGTTGTTATCATCTTGTTTTTATTTTTAGGCAGCTTTCGCACTACCATTATTTCTCTTACAGCTATTCCATTGTCTTTGCTTGGTGCAATATTAGTACTTAAAGCGTTGGGCTTAAACATAAACACCATGAGTTTAGGTGGTATGGCTATTGCTATAGGCTCGCTAGTTGATGATGCCATAATAGATGTGGAAAATGTGTATAAACGATTACGACAAAACCAACAAAAACTTTTGAAAGAAAGGGAATCATCTTTTACTGTCGTTTTTGAAGCTTCAAAGGAAATTCGGGCATCCATATTAAATGCAACGCTAATAATCATTGTAGCATTTTTACCTCTATTTTTCCTTTCAGGGATGGAGGGTCGTATGTTGCAGCCACTTGGAATTTCATTTATAGTTTCATTATTTGTTTCATTAATCGTAGCTATGACATTGACTCCATTGCTCACGAAATTGATGCTTACCGATGAAAAATACCTCGCTAAAAATAAAAAAGAAAAATGGTTAGTTCGAAAATTAACGGCATGGTACGAAAAATCGCTGACATGGGCATTAAAACATAAAAAGTCGGTTATTTTTTCTTCCCTTGGACTATTTGCCTTATCAGTAGTTTTATTTTCATCCATGGGACGTAGTTTCTTACCTGAATTTAATGAAGGTTCTGACCCTATCTGTTGTAACAAAACCGGGTGCATCATTAGAAGAAAGTAATAAATTGGGTAATTTGGTTGAAACCGAATTGTTATCCATTCCGGAAATTAGTGGAACAGCACGGAGAACAGGTCGTGGAGAATTGGATGAACATTCTCAAACGGTAAATAGTGCTGAAGTCGACGCTACTTTTAAACTCAAAGACCGAAGCCGTGAGGAATTTATGGCTGATGTACGTGAAACCATTGCTCGTATCCCAGGCATCGCTGCAACAGTTGGCCAACCCCTTGGACATCGTATCGACCACATGCTTTCCGGCACAAGGGCAGATATTGCCATCAAGCTTTTCGGTGACGATTTGAACAAGATGTTCATAATCGGAAATCAGGTGAAAAGTGCCATTGTAGGCATAGAAGGCTTGGTGGATGTAAATGTTGACCAGCAAGTAGAGATACCTCAGATTCAAATAAAAGCAAATCGTGATATGTTGGCACAATACGGTATCACCATCGAACAATTTAACGAGTTTGTTGATATTGCCTTTGGTAGTGAAAAGCGAGCTGATATTTATGAAGGACAAAGCCGATTCGATTTGGTTTTGCGATTGAATAGCGATTATACCGAAACTATTGAGGGCATTCGCTCTGCACTCATTGATACCGACAACGGTAAAAAAGTGCCTTTAGAACAAGTGGCCGATGTCGTTTCAATTTCTGGACCCAGTTCCATAAGCAGAGAAAATGTGCAACGAAAAATTGTAATAGCAGCAAACGTAGCAGGACGTGATTTACGAAGTGTTGTGGAAGAAATACAAGCCACCGTTGCTGAAACCGTGGAGCTACCCGAAGGCTATAGAATAGAATATGGTGGTCAGTTCGAAAGCGAAGCAAATGCTTCGAAAACATTAATGCTGACATCCGTACTTGCTATATTCATCATTTTCTTGCTCCTGTTTCAGGAATTTAAGAGCTTTAAACTTGCAGGTATAATATTATTAAATTTGCCTTTGGCACTAATTGGAGGAGTATTTTCAATCTATTTTACTTCTGGCGTTTTAACTATTCCTGCAATAATTGGCTTTATCACCCTTTTTGGTATTGCAACCCGAAATGGAATATTACTGATTTCAAACTATCAAAGATTGCAAAGCCAAGGTGCTTCACTAATTGAAACAATAATACAAGGCTCATCAGATCGGCTGAATGCAATTTTAATGACCGCCCTAACAGCTGCGTTGGCATTAATTCCGTTGGCAATACAAGGCGACTTGCCGGGTAATGAAATTCAAAGCCCAATGGCACAAGTAATTTTAGGAGGATTATTAACATCTACCTTGCTAAATATTTTTATTGTGCCTATTGTCTATAGTATTCTAAACAATCGTGGAATCATTAAAAGTAAACAAGTATGAAAAAAACTATGATAGCTCTAATAGGCATAATAGCCTTAAGTATGCCCCTTTCTGCCCAAAACAATATTGATACTGTTTTGGCTCAAATTGAAAGGAATAACACAACGCTTTCTGCGCTGCAAAAAAGAGCCGAAGCCGAAAAAATTGGCAACAAAACAGGCAATTACCTTCAAAATCCTGAAATAGAATTT